>NZ_JAVAXX010000082.1:0-22622 GCF_042709275.1 Bacillus sp. LR_5
GATACCCATGGTTCGTATTAAAGATATCGCCTTGAAAGCTAAAGTTTCCAGCGCAACTGTGTCCAGAATTTTAAATGAAGATGAGTCGCTTTCTGTTGCGGGCGAAACGAGACAAAGAGTCATCAACATCGCTGAAGAGCTTGGTTATCAAACCGTTGCCAAACGCCGAAAAGCCCGCGGGCAAAAACAGCGGGCCCAGCCGCTGATCGGTGTGCTGAGCTGTCTGTCCCCTGATCAGGAAAGGCAGGACCCTTATTTTTCTTCCATTCGGAAAGGGATTGAAAAGGAATGCTTTGAACAGGAAATTTTCATTACAAATTCGATTCATCTCGGCTCCTTTCAGGAACATATCTTTCGGGAATTGGATGGTGTCATTGTCATCGGCCGTGTTCATGATGAAGCGGTTAAGCATATCAGCGGGAGGCTGGAGCATGCCGTATTTATCAATCATTCACCAGATCCGCAAGCATACGATTCGATTGGCATCGATTTTGAATCGGCTTCACGCCAGGCGATTGATCACCTTTTCGACTTAGGCTACAAACGGTTAGGCTACATTGGCGGACAAGAAAAAGAGCATACGCTGAAGGACGGCCAAAGCATTCGCAGAACGATTGAAGATAAACGCCTGACCGCTTTTTTGGAGTCAGCCGCCCCCCAGCCTGAGCATGTGCTGATCGGAGAATACAGCATGCGTGAGGGCTATCGCCTGATGAAGAAAGCAATCGATCAAGGCCATCTGCCGGAAGCATTCTTTATTGCCAGCGATTCTATGGCGATCGGCGCATTAAAAGCGCTTCAGGAAGCCGGACTGCAAGTGCCGCGGGATACCGCAATCGTCAGCTTTAACGGCATTGAGGAAGCTGAATTTGCCAGCACGCCTTTAACGACGGTGAAGGTATACACAGAGGAAATGGGCCGGACAGGCGTAAAACTGCTGCTTGACCGTCTCAATGGCCGTACGCTTCCCCACCATGTCACCCTGCCTACAACATTAATCGTAAGACAAAGCTGCGGATGTACAGCAAAGGAGGTGACATAAGCAAAGATTCATCACGATGATAAGGAGGAAAAGATGAAACACACTTTTGTTTTATTTCTCTCTCTTATTCTGCTTGTTCTGCCCGGGTGTTCAGCAGAGAAAAGCTCAGCAGATACCGCAAAAAAGACGTTAACCATTTATTCTACAATGTCAACCGACAGTGAAAGAGATACGTTCAGAAAACTGGCAGCAACATTCGAAAAGGAACACAGTGACATTCGTGTCAGCCTTCATTTCCCAGGCAATGACTATGAAAATATGATGCGTGTCAGAATGGCGGCCAATGATTTGCCAGATCTATTCGATACACATGGCTGGGGGAAAATCAGGTACGGAGAATATACAGCGGATCTCCGGGATATGGAATGGACTCAAGATCTTGATCCTAATTTAAACAGCATCCTCAAAAATAAAAGCGGAAAGGTGTATGCCTATCCGGTCAATCAGGCAAAAGACGGTCTGGCGTATAACCGCAATATTTTAGACCGTTACGGCATTGCTCCGCCGAAAACCATGGATGACTTTATCAAAGCACTGAGAACGATTAAAGAAAAGAGCAAGGGAAGCATTGTTCCCTTCTGGTTTGCCGGATATGACAAAAGCTCATTCGCTCAATATTACGACCAATTCGCTACACCTCTTCTCATCACAGACCCTGCCCATAATGAAAAAAAACAGCTCATCAACGGTTCTTTTAAATGGAATAAATTCACTTACTTATCAGAAATCCTCAAACAAATGCAGAAAGAAAAATTGATTAACATCGACGCCGTCACGGCAAAAAAATCACAGCTCATTGAATTAATGGCCCAAAACAAAATCGCCTTTACAATGCAAGGCGGCACACTCGGCCAAGACGTTGCCCAGATCAATCCGAATGTCAAGGTCGGCATTATCCCGACACCTGCCATCCATCCCGGTGATGACCCGATATGGATCGGCGGTGAACGCTACACCCTTGCAGCATGGAAAGATTCGCCTCAATTAAAAGAGGCAAAAGAATTTATCGCATTTATGGCCCGCCCGGCCAATGCCAAACAAATGGCTGAAGCCACATCGCTTCCTTCAGGGCTGACGAATGTGAAAGCTGATATTTTCTACGCAAACGATTATGAGCATTATCAAGATGTCAAAGTCGAGCCTTACTTCGACCGTTTATACTTGCCAAACGGAATGTGGGATGTCCTGGGCACGGTTGGGCAGGAGCTCGCGGCTGACATTTTGGCGCCTCAAGACATTTCGCAGAAGCTGGGAAGAGAATATAAACGACTCCGGGAGCAATCGGAAATACAGGGAGCTGAAAACAATGAGTGAGATCGCAAGGGACGTTCATGTGAAACAGGTTAAGCCAAAAAAGCAGTCCTCACTTTGGTGGATGTACATTCCTGCTTTGCTCTCCGTTCTGGTCTTTATGATTTATCCGTTTGTGAAAGGCACATTGATTACCTTTACAAACTGGAACGGCTTTTCACAAGTCTACCAATGGGTTGGATTCGCGCAATATGAAAGGCTGTTTTCTGATCCTGACACTTGGCATATCTTAAAAAACACGCTGCTTTACGGGCTTGGCAGCACCTTTTTTCAAAATGTGGTCGGGCTTCTGTACGCTCTGCTCTTAAATCAAAGCATTAAAACGAAAGCGGTAACAAGAACAATTGTGTATTTGCCGGTGATGATCAGCCCGCTCATTATGGGCTACATTTGGTACTTTTTCTTCTCCTATGATGGAGGCGCGCTCAACGATTTGCTCTGGGTCTTCGGCATCAGCCCTATTAATGCGCTCGCCAGTCCCTCGCTCAATCCATGGATCATTGTCATGATTAACACCTATCAATATGTCGGGATCGCTATGGTTGTCTACTTAGCCGGTCTGCAAAGCATTCCGAAAGACTACTATGAAGCGGCGCAAATGGATGGCGCGAAACAAGGCCAGCAGTTTTTTACCATCACGCTGCCGCTGTTAATGCCCTCCATTACCATTAATATGGTCATCAACATTATCGGAGGCTTAAAGCTGTTTGACGTCATCATTGCACTCACCGCAGGCGGACCCGGAAATGCGTCACAATCCATGTCCACGTTTATGTATGATTTGTATTTCAAACGGCAGGATGCCGGCTATGCCGCAACGCAAGGCATATTTATGGCTTTTGTCATTTTGATCATCAGCTTTTGCGCACTTGCGTACTTTAAAAGAAAGGAGACGGAAATGTCATGAGAGCCGCCCGTACAAAAAGCATGCGGATCATTACGCTTCTTGCAGCCATTGTGGCCTGTGCGCATTTTATTCCTTTTTATATCCTGCTGACCACTTCATTGAAAGCAAAAGGAGACTACAGTTCGAAATGGATATTTCCAGCCGACATCTCCTTTCATAATTTTTCAGAGGCGTGGGAGCGCGCTTCGCTAGGAAACTCTTTTATAAACACCATGATCATCACAGGTTTTTCTGCCTTGTTATTAATTATATTCGGCTCACTTGCCGCCTACCCGCTTGCCCGGCGGGAAACGAAACTGAATAAAGCCGTTTTTGCCTTGCTGATTTCCATTATGATCATCCCTCCGTTAACGTCCATGGTTCCTTTGTACCGAATGGTCGTGGACGCCGGAATGGTCAATACACACGCAATCGCCATTTTCATCAATACAGCGGCTTACATGCCTTTAACCGTATTCTTATATTCAGGCTTTATCCGATCGACCATTCCAAAAGAGCTTGAAGAAGCCGCAAGAATTGACGGCGCAGGCATGCTGAAAATCTTTTTTACGATTGTGTTTCCTCTGCTGAAGCCGATCACTGCGACCATCTGTATTATTTCTTGTGTCTTTATTTGGAACGACTATCAATTTGCCATTTTCTTTTTACAAGATCAAAAGGTTCAGACATTAACAGTAGCCATGGCAGGTTTTTTCGGAGAAAACGCAAACAACCTTCATTTAGTTGCCGCAGCGGCACTTATGGCAATGCTGCCGATGGTTGTTCTGTTTTTGGCGCTGCAAAAATACTTTATTGCCGGCCTGTCTTCCGGAGCGGTAAAGGGTTAACATTAAAGGAGGAAGCAATATGAAAAAGATTACATTTATCGGTGCAGGGAGCACGATTTTCGCCAAAAATGTTTTGGGAGACTGCCTATTAACAGAGGCACTGAATGGATTTGAGTTCGCTCTTTACGACATTGATCCCAAACGCCTGCAGGAATCCCAGCTCATGCTCGAAAATCTAAGAGACCGTTATAACCCAAGTGTGGCCATCAACAGCTATGATGACAGAAAACTCGCCTTGCAAAACGCAGGCTATGTCATCAATGCGATTCAGGTTGGAGGATACAAACCGAGCACAGTCATCGATTTCGAGATTCCTAAACGGTATGGGCTGCGCCAGACGATCGCCGATACAGTCGGCATCGGCGGGATATTCAGATCTCTCAGAACAATCCCGGTCTTATTTGATATCGCAAAAGATATGGAGGAAATGTGCCCTGACGCATGGTTCTTAAACTATACAAATCCAATGGCCACTCTTACAGGCGCCATGCTCCGCTATACCAATATCAAAACAATCGGGCTCTGCCACAGTGTTCAAGTGTGCACGAAGGATTTATTTAAAGCTCTCGGAATGGAGCATGACGGAATTGAGGAACGCATCGCAGGCATTAATCATATGGCTTGGCTTTTGGAAGTCAAAAAAGACGGCACAGATTTATATCCAGAAATCAAAAGGAGAGCGAAAGAAAAACAAAAAACAAAGCATCATGATATGGTGCGGTTTGAATTAATGGATAAGTTCGGCTATTATGTCACGGAATCGTCCGAACATAACGCAGAGTATCACCCATACTTTATTAAACGGAATTACCCTGAACTGATCAGCGAGCTGCAAATCCCGCTCGACGAATATCCGAGAAGGTGCGTCAAGCAGATTGAAAATTGGGAGAAAATGCGGGATGATATCGTCAATAATAAAAACCTTACGCACGAACGCTCAAAGGAATATGGTTCAAGAATTATAGAAGCAATGGAAACAAACGAACCATTCACCTTCGGAGGAAACGTCTTGAATACAGGGCTGATCACCAACCTTCCTTCAAAAGCGGTTGTGGAAGTGACATGCGTCGCCGACAGAAAAAAAATTACACCGTGCTTCGCCGGAGAACTGCCTGAGCAGCTTGCCGCCTTAAACCGGACGAATATTAATACACAGCTGATGACAATCGAAGCGGCTGTCACACGGAAAAAAGAAGCGGTTTACCAAGCTGCAATGCTTGATCCGCATACAAGCGCGGAGCTTTCCATGAAGGACATCATCTCCATGTGTGACGATTTATTTGCAGCACACGGCGATTGGCTTCCGGCATACAAATAAAAACTAGGGGACCGCTCTCCCCTAGTTTTTTGGTTTTGTTTCGCCTTCCCAGGCCATCATGCCGCCTTCAACATTGACTGTTTTAAAGCCTTGCTCATCCAGGTACTTGCAGACGTTCATGCTGCGCATTCCTGAGCGGCAGATAAATACGTACTCTTTGTCTTTATCAAGGGTTTCCATTTTTTCAGGAATATCCCCCATGCGAATATGAACGGCTTGCGGGATCATGCCTTCCGCTACCTCTTCATCTTCTCTGACATCAATTAAATATAATTCTTCGTCCGCCTCAATTTTTTCTTTCAAAGCGGCTGTGCTGATTTCTTTTATTTCCAAAGAAAACACTCCTATTCACAGTGATCATGTTCAGTATATCAAAGTCAGCTGAACGATTGCTATTCTTAGACTGATGAAAAAAATCCCCTTTTGGCAAAGGGGATTTTTTCTAGGCTTAGTTTGCCACAATATTGACAAGCTTCCCAGGCACTGCGATGATTTTCCGAATCGTTTTGCCTTCAAGCTGCTCTTTGACCTTTTCATCTGCTTGAGCAAGCTGTTCCAGCTGTTCTTTCGTTGCATCGGCAGGAACCTGTAATTTCGCTTTTACTTTTCCGTTCAGCTGAACAACGATTTCAACTTCATCATCCACAAGTTTTGTTTCATCATATACAGGCCAAGCTTCGTAGGCAATTGTGCCGGAATGGCCAAGCTTCTCCCATAGCTCTTCCGCTAAGTGTGGCGCGACAGGAGAAAGAAGCTTCACGAAGCCTTCCATATATTCTTTCGGCAGTTCTGTTGCTTTATACGCTTCATTAATAAAGACCATCAGCTGGGAAATACCCGTGTTGAAACGAAGGCCTTCATAATGGTCTGTGACTTTCATGACCGTTTCATGATAGACGCGCTCCAATGTTTCACCCGCGCCTTCAACGATTTTGCCATTAAGCTCACCGCTGTCTTCAATAAACAGGCGCCATACACGGTCAAGGAAACGGCGCGCACCGTCTAATCCTGATTCAGACCAGGCGATTGAAGCATCAAGAGGCCCCATGAACATTTCGTACAATCTCAGCGTATCAGCACCGTGAGAGGACACGATTTCGTCAGGGTTGACAACGTTCCCTTTAGATTTACTCATTTTTTCGTTATTTTCACCGAGAATCATTCCTTGGTTGTACAGCTTTTGGAACGGTTCTTTCGTCGGCACTACGCCGATATCATAAAGGAACTTATGCCAGAAGCGGGCATACAGAAGGTGAAGCACGGCATGCTCTGCACCGCCGATATACATATCGACCGGAAGCCATTTTTCCAATTTTTCTGGTGATGCCAACTGATCCGGATTGTGCGGATCAATATAGCGCAAGAAATACCAGCAGCTTCCCGCCCATTGCGGCATTGTATTCGTTTCTCTTCTTCCTTTTTTCCCTGTTTCAGGGTCTGTGACTTCCACCCACTCTTTAATGTTCGCAAGCGGTGATTCGCCCGTTCCGCTCGGTTTGATTTCATCCGTTTTCGGCAAAATCAGCGGCAGCTCCTCTTCAGGGACAGCTGTTGACGTTCCGTCTTCCCAATGAATGACCGGAATCGGCTCGCCCCAATAACGCTGGCGGCTGAAGAGCCAGTCACGAAGACGGTACGTCACTTTCTTCTCACCGTTTTTCGTTTCTTCCAGCCAAGCGATCACTTTCTCAATCGCTTCCTGTTTGTGAAGGCCGTTCAGGAAATCAGAGTTCACGTGCTCGCCGTCGCCAGTATAAGCTGCTTCCTCGACGTTCCCGCCTTTTACGACTTCCTTCACCGGAAGGCCAAATGTTTTGGCGAATTCAAAATCACGCTCATCGTGTCCAGGAACTGCCATGACAGCACCTGTTCCGTATGATGCAAGAACATAATCCGCAATCCAAATCGGCAGTTTTTCTCCGTTTACAGGATTGATCGCATACGCTCCTGTAAATACGCCTGTCTTTGTTTTCGCAAGATCTGTGCGTTCTAGGTCACTCTTTGATTGAATTTCTTTGATATAAGCTTCAACAGCTTCTTTTTGCTCTGCCGTTGTGATGTTTTCCACCAATGCGTGTTCCGGGGCAAGGACAGTGTATGTAGCGCCAAACAGCGTATCTGGTCTTGTTGTAAACACCGTAAAGGAATCATCATGTCCATCTATAGCAAAATGAACGTGAGCGCCTTCCGAACGGCCGATCCAGTTGCGCTGCATATCTTTAATGCTTTCCGGCCAATCAAGCTCTTCCAAGTCCTCAAGGAGCCTGTCCGCATAAGCGGTGATTTTCAGCATCCACTGCTTCATTGGGCGTCTCTCTACCGGATGGCCGCCGCGTTCGCTCTTGCCGTCAATGACTTCTTCGTTGGCAAGAACCGTACCGAGCGCAGGGCACCAGTTTACAGGCACTTCGTCAACGTAAGCAAGGCCTTTTTCGTATAGCTTTAAGAAAATCCATTGCGTCCATTTATAGTATTCAGGGTCAGTCGTATTGATTTCGCGATCCCAGTCATATGAGAAGCCAAGCGCTTGAATTTGGCGGCGGAAGTTATCAATATTCTGCTTCGTAAACACAGCGGGGTCGTTCCCTGTGTCAAGCGCGTATTGTTCAGCCGGCAGACCGAATGCGTCCCAGCCCATTGGATGAAGGACATCATAGCCCTGCATGCGCTTCATGCGGGACAGAATATCGGTAGCTGTGTATCCTTCAGGATGGCCGACGTGCAACCCAGCTCCAGACGGGTAAGGAAACATGTCCAGCGCGTAGAATTTTTGTTTTTCATTATTATCAAGAGTGGCAAATGTTTTGTTTTCAAGCCAATATGTTTGCCATTTCTTTTCTATCTCTTTGTGCTGAAAACTCAAAGTAAAAACCTCCTTCTGATTGAATACGGCGTGTATGGTTCAAGTATTGACGGGAAGGAGAGGATTATTCAGAATATTCCCAAACTAAAAAAAACTCCCTCATCCCTAAAAGGGACGAGAGACTTTCGTTTTCCCGCGGTACCACCCTCGTTAGCGCGGCATACGCCGCACTCACTTGATACTTTTAACGCAGTTATGCGTCAGCGGCTTTTCACCGCTGCAACTCTGAGGTGAGTTCGGAAACAAACTTGATTGACTTTCACCAGCCGTCAACTCTCTGCAACAATATCTGTTTCTTACTGCTCCTCTTCATTGTTCTTATCGCAACCGTAATCTAACTGTATTTTATAGAATTCTGTTCATAAGTGCAAGCAGGTTTGTATACAATGGGAATGTACCCTGAACGGGCGGAGATTGAGGACAATTATTCGGGTGGAGTTTTGGTTTGACGTTTGGACTCGGCCGGTTCGCCGCCGCTGTTCAGTTCTCTCACAAAGTCAAAACTTCTGAGAACAGCTTCACCGCCGTAGCCTGAGATAATGGATAAGATGACAAGTTGAATTCCTGAATCGGGGTCAGCGGATAATACAAGTAAAATGGAAGCCGTCATGCCGATAAACCAATCTTCCAAAAATCCAAGGTAGATAAACCGCTTCGTCATTCTGGGCTTCTCCAGCCTGCCTCTCTTTTTCACATGACCGAGAATCCCCATGATTCCTCCAATTACACAAGCAATGAGTACCTGATGCAGCATCTTCATCATCACCTTCCTAAAGCCCTTATTTCGTAAAGCGACTTCAGGCCATCCAGCCCCCTTAAACGATTCCGATGATTTTCGATATCTACATACCGGCAAATCTGTAAAAAGCTTGTTTCTTCCATTATATGTGAACACATGATCGGTAAGCTTGATGCATTGGATTCATTTTTCACCCAGTGACATTGACCTAGTCACCTATTTAGCATGTAGAAAACCTTTCCGTTCATATGTTCAAATTCTGTTCTTATTTTTAGTGTATACGAGGACAAGCCCTAATGACAAACAACAAACTGCACTTGCTTGAATCAGAACATGTGTTGTGCTACGGTTACTGTAGAATTCATTTTAAAAAAGGGGAATATCAGGCTTTCGCATAGCAAGCTGACGGCCTAAGGGGGATTTATATGGCTAGTTTTCAATCATTTGGGATACCAGGACAGCTGGAAGTCATCAAAAAAGCGCTTGATCACGTGCGAGTCGGTGTGGTAATTACAGATCCCGCACTTGAAGATAATCCTATTATCTACGTAAATCAAGGCTTTGTTCAAATGACCGGCTACGAGACCGAGGAAATTTTAGGAAAGAACTGCCGCTTCTTACAGGGGAAGCACACAGATCCTGCAGAAGTGGACAACATCAGAACCGCTTTACAAAATAAAGAACCGGTCACCGTTCAGATTCAAAACTACAAAAAAGACGGAACGATGTTCTGGAATGAATTAAATATTGATCCAATGGAAATAGAGGATAAAACGTATTTTGTCGGAATTCAGAAAGACATCACCAAGCAAAAAGAGTATGAAAAGCTTCTCGAGGATTCCCTCACGGAAATTACTGCACTTTCAACTCCTATTGTCCCGATTCGCAATGGCATTTCGGCTCTTCCGCTAGTCGGAAACCTGACAGAGGAGCGATTTAATTCCATTGTTTGCACATTGACGAATATCTTATCAACATCCAAAGATGATTATTTGATCATTGATTTATCCGGATTGGCCCAAGTGAACGAACAAACGGCCGACCAAATTTTCAAGCTGAGCCATTTGCTGAAATTGACCGGAACTGAGTTAATCATTACCGGCATTAAGCCTGAATTGGCCATGAAAATGAATAAATTGGATGCCAATTTTTCATCGCTGAAAACATTTTTAAATGTAAAGGATGCCGTTAACGTGCTTCCGATTATGTAAAAAGATCCCGCTCATCCGGCGGGATCTTTCAGATTGTTGACAAAATCCTAAAATGGTTTTCATTTTAGGATTTTGTCATCTTTTCAGCGTGATTGAAAACCCTTGAAGTCTAGGAAGGACGAGCATAGGAGCGGAGCGAATGTTCTAATTCGTGAGCACCGAAGCGCAGGCCTGACAACGAATGCGAGGGTTTGTCGACACGCTAAAAGATCCCGCTCACCCAGCGGGATCTTTTATTATGAAGAGATTGATGCCTGCTTATTTGTTTCTTTAGCTGATTTTAGCCGTTTGTCATATAGAAGCGTTGTGACAATACTGATCAGCAGCAATACCAACAGAGATAAAACAAGGGCCTTAATGCCGTAATGGTCGACAAGCACTCCTCCGAACAGGGGACCAATCATTCTGCCGCCTGTCGCCGCACTGTTGACAAAGCCTTGATAAAAGCCTTCTTTCCCTTTAGGGGCAAGCTGATTGGCAATTGTCGGCACAGCAGGCCAAACAAGCATTTCTCCGATCGTCAGGATCACCATCGCAGCGAGAAACATCGGAAATTGCTTTGCAGTCAGCAGCATGCTGAAAGACACAATAAAAATGATAAAGCCGATGACCATTTGCGCTTTTAGCGACTCGGCCCATTTTTTCACCACAAAACTGACGAGCGGCTGGCCGAGCACAATGAGAATTCCGTTAACCGTCCATAGCACACTGTATAAGGAAAGAGATATTCCAATGCTTTGTGTGTACGAAGCAATTGTGGTTGACCATTGAGAATAAGCCAGCCATCCCAGTACATAGCCTCCGCTTAAAATGATCAGTGCGGCAAATTTTGCTTTGCTGTTCACAGCATCATAATCAAGCACGGATGTTTGGGACGCATCTCCCGTCTGAATATTTCGAAATCCGAAATATACAATAAAGAAAAAGACCAGATACAGCGCGGCATTCGCCAAAAACACATATGAAAACGAGAAAGACGCCACGACACCGCCAAGCGCTGAACCGACGGCCACACCCGCGTTTTGCGCGACATATATCGCATTAAATGCCTTCCTTCCCCCTTCAGGCCATACCGATCCCGCCATTGCGTAGCTGGCCGGAAAAACAACACCAGAGCCAAAGCCCACAATCGTCAGCAGCACAATATAGGCTGGCCAATCATGAAAAAAGACAAGACCCATCAGGCTTGCTAACGTAATGGCTATCCCAAGCATAATCGATTTAAAACCGCCGATTTTATCAAACAAAAAACCTCCGCATAAATTACCAGCCACACTGGCGCCGGAATTCAGCATCAGGACAAGTCCGGCTACTGTTAACGACTTTCCTAAATGATTATGGATATAAATCGTATTCAGCGGCCATAAAAAAGAAGCACCCGTCACATTGATAAACATTCCAATGACTAAAATTTTAAGAGCACGCGGCATACTCATCCCCCTTTCTTACCTAAAAAAGCTCATGAAAAAAACGAAACCTAAAACGGCTCCGTACGAATCCAGTTATCATAGCACATTCATTCTATCTGTCTCTCTCACATTTTTCAACTGATGAGCGTGAAAAAATCTAACAAATATTGTTTGAAAAATGTAAAATAAATAGAAAAAGGGGTCATATTATGGAAATGGCATTAGCATTCTTAGGTTTTCTGGCATGTCTCATTGCACTAGGCTATGGATTATATCACCTTGTCAGATATGTACTGAAAAAGGAAAAACGTTTCTCCAAGAGACTTTTTTGGCCGCTTTTCATTGGAGGCCTTGTGCTGCTCTTTACCGGGGCAGCATTGGCAGAACCTGACACTGCCGCAGCAAATGCCGAGAAAAAATATTCAGCGCTAAACGCCGAATATAAAAACCTCACAAAAGAGCATGAAGAACTTGAGAAAGAATATAAATCTGTCAGCTCCGAAGCAAAGAAATTAAAAGACAACAAAGAAGATCAAGACAAGCTTGAGAAGCTTAAAAACGAAAATAGCGATTTAAAAAAGACTCAGAAATCATTAAAAGCTGAGATTAAAGAGCTTCAAGAAAATCAAAAGCAGCTCAAAGAAGATGCAAAAACGGCAAAGGCTGAAAATGAAACACTCCGACAAGATAAAACAAAGCTTGAAAATCAATTAAAAGAGACGGAAAGCCAAACCGCCAGTTCTCATGAAGACACTGGAAGTTCTTCAAACAATACGAGTAAAAGTGATGAAACCAAAACAGCTGACAAAGCAGAAGGCTGTAATATCAAAGGAAGCAAAAACGGCATCTACCACACGCCAGGCAGTACATACTACGACCGGACAACCGATCCGGCTGAAATGTTTTGCTCAGTTGAAGAAGCTGAAGCCGCCGGTTATCGGGCGCCAAAACGATAAACAAAAAGCTCCAGAATGTCTGGAGCTTTTTCTGTTTCACAACGACGATTTAATAACCTTCTTATAATAAAGAACTGACAGAAAACCAAAAATGGAGTAGAGCGCAGTATATAACACCATCACCATAATCATAGGCGCCCATACCTCTGATCCGAATAAGAACCAGCCGGATTGGACGGCAAAGTAACTGTGGAAGAGGCCGACAACGAGCGGAATGCCGAAGTTGTACATTTGTTTGATACGTATCCCCTTTATCAGGTCGCCCTGCGTAAAACCGAGTTTTCTTAAAATCGTATAGCTCGGTTTTTCATCTTCACTTTCACCCATTTGTTTAAAATAAAGGATACAACCTGATGTAATCAGGAACGTTAACCCTAAGAAGCCGACGATGAACATCACCATACCAAACAGTGATTTTTGCGCAGCGCTTGTATCCAGTCTTGATAAATGCTCGTTTTTCTTGTTCACCTGTTGAAAAAGCTCATTTGCTTTTTCCATTTGATCGTCATGTTTCACATTGACGCCGATAAATGTAGATTGCGCCAGCTGAATGCGGGGGTCCTTATCCTTGTTCAGCTGTTTAAACAGGCTGTCATCCACAATGACAGTGGGCATGCCCCCGCTTGTAAACGTGTAGGATACAAGAAACTCTTCTCTTAATCCTTTATATTTTAATGGCTGCGCCTCGTGCTTGCTTTTTACTTTAATAACACCAGAGTCCTTGAAAACCATTATTTTTTGCAGCAAGTCGGTGTATCCTGAGAAAACGGCTTCTCCAGCCGCCACATCGACTCCTTTTACATCTTTGTCGCTAACAACAGCAAGCTGCATATTGCCGGGATCGCCCTGCATCTCTTTCGGAGTTCCATCCATGATATTTGCAATGTCAACATTTGCTTGCAGGACAGGGGTTGCTTTTTTTACAAACGAGATGTTGCTTTCACTCAAACTGTTTTCAAATAACTTGGCATCTTTCTCATTCATGAATGAAAAATCAGCCGCTACATTTTGTTCAGCGGTCTTTTCTGACGAGTAATACGAGATGTAAGCAAGAGATAACAGCCCGATGGCGAGCGCTGAAACGGTTGTAATAATCGTTAGCAGCAACGCGTTCGATTTCATTCTGAACATGATCGATGACAGTGACAGGACCTCGGAAATATTTAAGTAACCGCCCTTGCTTTTTCGAATGATATTCGAGATAAACGTAACTGATCCTTTATAAAACAAAAACGTCCCGATAATGACGCTCCCCAGAATGAAGCTCATCGCACCAAACAGTTCATTAATGGTCTTAAATTTTCCGCCAAACAGCTCAGAAGACACATAGTATCCTGTCAAAATCAAAACGATGCCTAAAGCGCCGATTATCATTTGGAAAAATGATATTTTCTTTACTTTGTCTTCAGTGGAGGACGTTACTTTAAACAAAGATAAAATACTCTGTTTTTTGATAAACGTATAATTCATGATCATGATCAAAAGGTAAATGCCGCAGAACACAATGACCGTTTGGACCAAGGCCTGCTCAGAAAAATGCAGTTTCGCATCCGCTTTGACATCGACAATTTTGAACAGAATCATCAAGACAAGCTTCGATATCGAAAACCCGGCCGCTACCCCGATCGCTAATGAACCGAAATACAGCATGACATTTTCTGCACTTAAGATGCGAAAAATTTTATGCTTCGTCATTCCAATCAATTGAAACAGCCCGATTTCTTTACTCCGTCTCTTAATAAAAATCGTATTGGCATATAAAATGAAGATCGCCACAACAGCCACAAGCAAAATCGAAGCGGTTTTAATAGCCGCGGCTCCCTTGATTGAAGCCTTCACTTCGTTAATTGCTGGATCATACTGCAGCGTGACAAAGGCGAAATAAAGCGCCACGCTAAAGATGAGCGCAAACACATACAAATAGTAATTCCGGAGATTCTTTTTCAAATTTCGCAGGATGAGCTGATTAATGTTCATGCTGCACCCCGCCTAACACGCCTTGCGTTTTCATAATATCCTGGAAAAACGTTTGCCTGTCCTGGCCCCCTTTATTCAGCTGTGTATACATTTGCCCGTCCTTAATAAAAATGACTCTGCCGCAGTAGCTGGCAGCGACGGGATCATGGGTAACCATAATAATCGTCGCGTTGCGTTTTTGATTGAGCTGGCTCAGCTTATTTAATAGATCGGAGGCCGATTTCGAATCGAGCGCGCCGGTCGGTTCATCAGCGAAAATAATGCTCGGGTCATGAATAAACGCTCTTCCAGCGGATGTTCTCTGCTTCTGGCCGCCGGAAATTTCATTCGGGTATTTATCCCGCAATTCATATATTCCCAGTTCCTTTGCAACTTCCTCAAACTTGCGATTGGCTTCCTTTTTTGATAGTTTCGTGATCGATAAAGGCAGAAGGATATTCTCTTTCACTGTCAATGTGTCTAACAAATTGTAATCCTGAAAGATAAAGCCTAAATGCTGTTTTCTAAATTCAGCCAGCTGCTTTTCCTTCATAGCCGTCATGTCATTTCCATTAATATGAATGGTTCCGTGACTGACCTGATCGATTGAGGACAGAACGTTGAGCAAAGTGGTTTTTCCCGACCCGGAAGCACCCATAATACTGACGAATTCGCCCTTTTCAATGTGAATATCGATGCCCTTCAGCACTTCCTGTTTATTCAGCTTGTTTCCATAACTTTTTCGAATTTTATTCGCTTCTAAAATCACCATTTACGCAGTCTCCTTTATATTGGATAATCTCATTATAAAAAGGAATGCCGGGCTTTTCCTTCGATACGGCGAACAAAAAAGAAAAGCATGTGACATTTTCGTCACACGCTTATGACATGTTCAAATTGATTCCGTATTGGAAAGGTTAATGTAAAAACTGTTCCCGCACCAAACTCCGACTCAACATCAATATGGATCAATAACGGCGCCGCTGCTTTTTTTGCCAAGTACAGCCCCATGCCAGTTGACGCTTGATCATGGTGATCCGTTGTGGATGTAAACCCTTTATCAAAAATACGCGGTACATCTTTTGGATCAATGCCCCTGCCACAGTCCTTCACTTGGAGCTGCGTCTGTTCCCCTTTTTGAAAGCTTTTGATCTCGATTTCAGAGGCTTCGCTGTATTTCACCGCGTTTGTCAGCAGCTGCCTGATGATAAACGCCAGCCATTTTGCATCGCTCAGCACTTCTTTGGCCTCGAGCTTTATGTCAAAACCGATCCCTTTTTGGATACACCACGATTGTAAATCTTTGATTTCTTTAAAGATCAAAGGCTGAAGCTGAATGAATTCTACTGACAGATCGTTTTCAATAAATGATATGCGTTTTTGATGAAGCTGCTGATCAAGAAGCAGGTGAATACGCAGCCATTCATATGACAGCTGGGATTTCAGTGCTTTTTCTTCCATTCTATCAATGATTAAATGCATCGCTGTTAATGGGGTTTTGACCTCATGGATCCATGCCATCAGCTCATCTTTTTCATTTTCCAATGCTAAGCGATGCCGTGCTGCGGTCTGCTTCAAGTGTTCTGTTTGCCCGGCAATGCTTCTTTCAACCATTGCTTCAAACGGCGTTTCCGGTTCATTTATGGCTGTCACATCGAGATTGTTCTCCCATGTTTTCAAGCTTTTATAAAACGCTGTTTCTTTCCGATAGCGGAACCAAAGGAATATGATAAAAAACAAGATGCACAAATACACCATATAAAGTACATTCCCAAATGATATGGAAGGATCGACAAAAGCAATGAACAGCATCAAAGCCTGCTGAAACAAAAACGCGGCAATCCAGCTCCGCCTTTCGATAAGGAATGCTTTAATCATAGAACTTGTCCTCTTCCTTCGCGATGTAGCCCTGGCCCACCTTTGTCTCGATATATGCACCAAGCTGCAGGGCGTCCAGTTTTTTTCGAAGGCGATTGACATTGACGGTCAGCGTATTATCACTAACAAAACGCTCATCGTTCCACAAGCTTCTGATCAGCTCTTCCCGGCTGACGATCTTGTTTTTTTGCTCTATTAATTGTTTTAGAATGAACATTTCATTTTTGGTCAGTTCAACAGATCCTTTGTCATTGCTGACGAGGTTCTGCTCCGCGTCTACAGCAGCGCCGCACCACGTTTTAATCGTATTCGGCTCCGTATTATAATGGTGCACACGCCGGAACATCGCTTGGATTTTCGCAATCAGCACATCAAAATGAAATGGCTTTTGGATAAAGTCATCTGCCCCGAGCTGCATGGACATCACCATATCAGCAGGATGATCCCGGGAGGATAAAAAGAGAATCGGAACATTTGACCGGGAGCGGATCAGCCGGCACCAATGAAAGCCGTCAAATTTAGGCAGCTGTACATCAATAATGACACAATCAGGATTAACCGCCGCAAATTCCTGCAGCACCTGACTGAAATCCTGAATGCCGTATACATCATAGGACCATCCCGTTAAACGATCCTTGATTTCATGAAACAGCGATTCATCATCTTCAATCAGCAAAAGTTTAAACAATCAACTCACCGCACTTTTTCCTTTTTTATCAAGTGTATAGCAAAACGCTATCATGCGCTATAGAAAAAGCCGGCTGTCTCAGCCGGCTCGTTCGCATTATAGTTCTCTTCTCAACGCTGTCAGCACGTTGGTTTTTGTTGCTTTTCTCGCCGGGTTCATTCCGGAAATGACTGCGACCCCTCCGCAAATCACAACGGCAATGATCACAAGACTCGCCGGGATGTAGGAGAATGTGTAATTCAAGTCGCCCGCATCGCTTCCGCTTGTGGCCGCAAGAATCATCGGAACGGCCAGGTTGACAAGGTAGCTCACGCCGTAAGAAATGATAATCCCAATCACACAGCCTAAAATTCCGATATACGCGCTTTCCATCAAGAACATTCGGCGAATGATTGACGGGCTCGCCCCAATCGCTTTCATAATGCCGATCTCTTGCGTTCTCTCTGTCACCGCCATCGTCATCGTGTTAAAAATGCCGATCGCTGAAATGATAACTGCGATACATCCGACAAAGATCAGTCCGATTTTGAAGACCATGAAGAAGGTATTGGCTCCCTCAAGTTCAGTAGTCACTGATGTGACATAGTACCCGTCATCTGTTAGATCATTTGTCAGCTGTTCCACATTCTCAAACTTATCAGCAAAAACACCAATGTTCGTTTCAACATTTCCGCCTTTGAAATCTAAGAATTCCGAAAAATCTTTTTTGAATTGATCACTGATAAAAATGTTTGAGTCCTCCATCCAGTCTTGAGATGGTTTTTTTGTAATACCGACAATTTTAAAGTCATATGTTTTTGTTTTTGTAACATCCCCTGTTTTAGGATCTGTCTTCGATACACTTAGTTCTATTGTTTTGTTCAGAATATCTTTCGTATAGCCCTTTGGTTCTTTTATATCTTCTGGATTTCCTTTTGCTTCTTCGATTTTTTTGTTATATTCTTCCGATTCTTTTTTCGTCAATAATCTCTTTGCGAAGTCGTATCCTACTACGATTTCATTTTCCGACTTTGCGACTCTTCCCTTTTCCAATTCCATATTGGCCTTTAATTCATCATTCATATTAGTAAAAATGAGATTTGAGCTTTCATTTGTACGATTGCCTAAAGTAGCTTTGTTTGGTTCATACACTTGCGTTCTTTCTACAACTGACCTTACGTGATCATACTTCTCTAAATCAGCTTTTTTAATAGGCTTGTCTCCTTCCTTGCCCATTACACTGACTTTCGTTACAATCTGCTGGCTCATTGTCATATCTGTAATTGTCTTTTGAAGCCCAAATCCAACGGACGACAGCACAACCAAAAACGCACACGCCATTGTTGTCGCCAGAATCGTCATAAAGACGCGAAGCCTGTTTTTCTTCATATTTCTTCTGATAAAATGAACCTGATCCTTAAACCTCAACGGTAATTCCTCCTTTTAGCACACCATCATGAAGCTGAAATTTTGAATGTCCGATAGAAGCGACTTCATCATCGTGAGTAATGATCACAAATGTAATGCCACGCTCACGATTCAGCTGCTGGATCAATTCCAGCACTTCATGTTCCGTTTCTGAATCAAGGCTTCCCGTCGGCTCATCCGCTAAGATAATCGAAGGATTTAAAATCAATGCTCGAGCAATACTGACACGCTGCTGCTGGCCGCCTGACAGTTCATTCGGATAATGAGCGGCGTGGTTTTCCAGACCGACGCGTTTCAGCATGTCCTGCACCTTTTGCTTCCGCTCAGATGGCTTGATTCCTTTTAACGCCAGCGGCATTTCCACATTCTCATACGTCGTTAAACCCGGGATGAGCTGAAAGCTCTGAAAAATAAACCCGAAATGGTCAAGCCGAAATTGCGCCCATTCCTTTTCATTAAACCCCGTAACATCAGTGCCATTAATGACAATCCGCCCTTTTGTCGGCGATATGTAGCCGGAAATTAAATTCAAAAGCGTTGATTTCCCTGAGCCGCTTCGTCCGACAATGCAGGCGATTTCCCCTTTCGCCACGCTCAATGAAACATCCTTCAATACTGGAACTTCATTCTCACGGCCCTTTTTTCCGATCGTGAAAGAATGGTCGATATGCTGAACATCAATCATATGTTCTCTCTCCCTTACAAAAGTTTCATTTTTTTATAAATCGCAAAATAACTAATCAAGAAACCGATTACCGCACCTGTACCCATGCCAATGAGATAACCGGCAAAGCTCTCGCTTGCAGTAAATCCAAAATAGCCGAAGCCCATGATTCCTATGATAATAACGATGATCTGCACCGGGCGGTTAAGCGGCTTCCATAAGAAGAAATATCCGTTTCTTTCATTAGACATTTTAACAAAGCTAATATAGCCGATGATGTAAAAAATGATAGTCATGATAGCCGGAATGACTAAATAATATGGTGAATTCTCAGCCCATTTCGAGTCTACATAAATTATCGGAATGAAATACTGCACCCATTTAGGTACTGGACCATGGATAAAATCTATTGATCCGCCAAAAAGGATCTCGAGGTTGATCGCAGGCAGGCTGATGAGCAAAAATGGCGAAATGGCCACGGTAAATGAGACTAGAAGCTGTGCGAAACTATTGCCTGTCAAAGCTCCTCCCGCCATAACAAGCGAATAAGCCAGCATGCTGACAATGATCATTCCAAGGCTGTAATTGTGAAAATAAACGGCCTGATCTGGCTTCAAAAGCATGATCAGCAAAACAGACAAAACATAACCTATGAGCTGCGGCACCACAATCACCATTCCGCCGGTAAGGAACTTCGCATGAAATATCTGCCCTCGTGTATATGGAAGGCTTAATGTAAAGTCAAAGTAGCCCTTGCTTCGTTCAATCCCTAGCTGGCTGACCGCCAAAACGACTCCCCAAATCCAAAACAATGAGATAAATGAGCTGTTTAAATAATCAACGCTGAATACGCAGGGGCCGACCCAATTTTCTTTTCCAGTGACACAGCCTTGATAGGTAAGATACATATTGAAAATCGATAAAGGATTACCTAGTATAAAAACCAAAATGGTGATAACTAAGGCGACTTTATTTTGTTTCCACTCCTTATAAAGCAGACCGGAATCCGGCATTTTACTTCCCTCCGAACTATAAACCGTTATCTTAATGTCTTACTTTTTTAAAGATGGAAAAATAACTGATCAAAAACCCTACAATTCCTCCGATAATCATTCCGATAATGTAACCCGCTATGGATTCACCAGCAGAATGCCCCACTATACCAAAACCTAGGATTCCTAACACGATGACAAGGATTTGAATAGGTCGATCTAATGTTTTCCATAAGAAAAAGTATCCATTACGCTCATTATGATGTTTTATAAAACTGATATAACCAATAAAATAAAAGAGAATACTCATCACTGCAGGGATTAATAATAAATATTTACTTTCCGTCACCCAACTTGAATCCACATAAGCAATCGGGGAAAAGTCCATCAAATTATTTTCAAAATCGAAGTAATATTCAACGTTAGGAATTAGTCTCCAAACTTGAACCCCTGAGATAATTTCTATATTAGAAAATGGCAAAACGATAATCAAATATGGCAATACAGAAGTTGCAAAAGCTGTCAACAACTGGGCAAAAGCGTTTCCAGCTAACGACCCAGCGGCCATTACTAATGAGTAAAACATAATGCTAGTGATCATAACACCAATGCTTCCATGTTCAAAAAAGTTTACTTGTTCAGGTTTTAAGAAAAGAATCAGCAGCCATGCCAATAAAAATCCGACTAATTGTGAAAGCAAAAGGACAACTGCGCCTAGCCAAAATTTCGTTTGAAAAATTTGGCTTCTTTTATATGGAAGACCTAACAAAAAGTCCATCGTACCTCTCGAACGTTCAAGCCCGACCAAACATACTGCCAGTATAATCCCTATCACCCAATTGATTTGAATCATGCTGTCTATGTGGTAATCCACAAAAAATGCACACAGTTTTGGGTCTGAATGTGCTAGGCATGACTCGTTTAAAGAATATGAGTGATAAATCGTTAAAGGATTTGCCAACACTAAAAACACGATACTTAACAAAATCACCACTTGATTCTGCTTCCACTCTCGATAGAGGAGACCTCGGTCTACCATCTCCGCTTCCCTCCAAACTTCGCAATGAACACTTCTTCCAGGTTGACAGGAAGCTCATTCCATACTTTTGGCTTCAGCTCTCTCAAAAAGCTCTTTTTCTCCTCATCGCTTTTCGGAATCAGCACTGTGTAAAACACGCCGGCCTGATCGAGCATCGGAATGTTTTGCTCTCTGATGGCCAAATTGACATCTGTATCAAACGCCATTTGAATTTTGATGTATTCTTCTTTTAGCTCATCAAGATCCATCACATTCGTCAGCCTGTTATCTTCGAGAAAACCAATTCGGTTGCACATCCGCTCTATGTCTTCAAGCCGGTGGGACGTAATCAGGATGCTCGTATCACGCTCTGCCACTTCATCGACCATCAGCTGCAGCACATCATGCCTTGTCACCGCGTCTATTCCATCCGTCGGCTCATCCAGAAGGATCAGCGCCGGTCTCGCCGCAAACGACAGAACGAGGGACAGCTGTTTTTTTAAGCCTGTCGACAGCTCACGGTATTTTTTCGTTTCTGGAATTTCGTATCTGTTCATCAGTTCATTCGCGTACGTGACATCAAATTTCGGATATATTCTTCTCAGGATATCAACAAGCTGCTTGTATGTATACTTGTCGTAAAAAGGATTTTGAACAGGCATGTAGATGATATTTTGTTTGACCTTCGGGTGCTTTTTGATTTCTACGCCGTCAAATAAAATCGTTCCGCTGTCAGCGAAAATGATTTGCTGGATTAAGCGAAGCATCGTCGTTTTCCCTGATCCGTTGCGTCCAAGCAATCCAAAGATTTCTCCTTTTTCGATTGTTAATGAAACATCTTTTAATACTTGATTGCCGTCAATCGCTTTTGACAGCTGCCGTAGTTCAATCATTTTTTTTGCCTCCCTTCACATCAGCGCTGATTTCCTTTATCCATTCGTGCAGTTTTTCCAGCTCAACCCCTGCATAGTGTGCATCGATGATGAGCTGTTTGAGTTGCTCTTTAATCATCGTCATCTTCCCTTCAACCAGTGTCGTTTTTGCATTCTCCGATATATAGGTCCCTCTGCCCCGCAGCGTTTCAATAATCCCCTCTCGCTCAAGTTCTTTATACGCTTTGCTGACAGTGTTCGGATTCGCAATAATGATCGTTGCCAATTCTCTGACAGAAGGAAGCTTATCACCAGGCTTCATGATCCCTTTCAAACAAAGCTCTTTCATTTGCTGAATAATTTGTTCGTAAATGGGTGTTGAGCTTCTTGGATCGATTTGAATCATTTACTTCCCTACTTTCTATACGATCTGAACCTTTTATAGATAAAAATGATCAATTATACTTTTTTGCCATTCAAAACCGATCATCACGAGAACAAGAAAAAAAGAACAAGCGATCACAGATGCCGCAATCAGCATTGGCACGTTACGTTTGTTTCGTT
>NZ_JAVAXX010000083.1:0-22503 GCF_042709275.1 Bacillus sp. LR_5
TTAAAACAGAATATGCTACCCTTAACAGCGTTAATTTAAATAATTTTACAAGAGTGTTCCGACTGATAGATGTTTTGCGTCAATCCGCGAGCATTCTGGAGATGACAAGTCTTTGAATTTCTTGAGTGCCTTCATAGATTTGCGTGATTTTTGCATCACGCATATAGCGTTCAACCGGATAATCTTTTGTATAGCCATAGCCGCCGAAAATCTGCACGGCTTCGGTCGTCACCTTCATCGCCGTATCCCCCGCCAGCAGTTTGGACATGGCGGAAGCTTTTCCATATGGAAGGCCTGATGATTCAAGCCACGCCGCCTGATAGGTCAATAGCCTTGAAGCTTCTATCATTGTAGCCATATCTGCGAGTTTAAAAGCGATGCCCTGCTGCTCGGCGATCGATTTTCCGAATTGCTTTCTCTCTTTTGCGTATTGAAGCGCCGCATCAAGCGCCCCCTGAGCGATGCCCACAGCTTGAGCGGCAATGCCGTTTCTTCCTCCATCAAGCGTCTTCATCGCGATTTTGAAGCCTTCCCCTTCTTCTCCAAGACGGTTTGCTGCGGGCACAACACAATCTTCGAATGTGATTTCTGTTGTCGGAGACGAACGGATGCCCAGCTTCTTTTCTTTCTTGCCTGTCAAAAATCCTTCGAAATTCTTTTCTACAATAAAAGCGGAAATGCCTTTTTTCTTTTTCGCGGGATCGGTGACTGCAAAAACAATGTAAATATCCGCGATGCCGCCGTTTGTGATAAACACTTTTGAGCCATTTAACACATAGTCATCGCCGATTCGTTCAGCAGTTGTTTTCATGCCGCCGGCGTCAGAGCCGGACCCTGCTTCGGTCAAAGCAAAAGCGCCGATTTTCTCTCCTAGGGCCAGTTGTGTCAAATACTCTGTCTTCTGTTCTTCCGTCCCAAAGGCAAACAGCGGCCAGCTGCAAAGAGAGATATGGGCGGAAAGCGTCACACCGGTGGAGGCGCACACTTTTGACAGTTCCTCCACCACGATGACGTAGGCCAGATAGTCACTTCCGATTCCTCCATAATCTTCAGGCCACGGAATTCCCGTCAGCCCCAGATTCGCCATTTCCCGAAAAAGCTCGCGGTCGAAGCGTTCTTGTTCGTCGCGTTCTGCGGCTGTCGGGGCCACCTCATGCTTCGCAAAATCACGCACCAATTTTTGTATCATCTCGTGTTCTTCTGATAATGAAAACTTCATGGCTTCTCCCCCATTTTCATATCAGCACCTAAGACAGATTGAGCCAGAAGCTCGGCGACATCATACGTTTTGACTTGGTCTTCGGCTTCTTTCGCCTTTGTGCCATCTCCGAGCATCGTGAGACAGTACGGACAGCCTGAGCTGATCACCGATGGGTTGACCGCGAGCGCTTGCTCTGTCCTGGCGACATTAATCCTATTGCCCGTTTCTTCCTCCATCCACATTAATCCCCCGCCGGCGCCGCAGCACATGCCGGTTTCCCGGTTTCTCTCCATTTCAATCAGCTGTACGCCAGGAATGGCTTTCAAAATCTCCCTCGGCTGATCATAGACTTCGTTGTACCGGCCCAAGTAGCATGAATCATGGAAGGTAATCACCTCTTGAAGGGAGTGCTGCGGTTTTAGTTTCCCGTTCCTCACCAGCTCGGCCAGCACTTCTGTATGATGATAAACCTCGCCTTCAAAACCGAAATCAGGGTACTCATTTTTAAATAAATTGTATGCATGCGGATCGATCGTAACGATTTTTTCCACATGATTTTTTTCAAATTCAGAGATATTCTTCTCAGCCAGCTCTTGGAATAAAAATTCATTTCCGAGGCGGCGCGGCGTGTCTCCTGAATTTTTTTCTTTATTACCGAGGATCGCGAAGGACACGCCCGCGTGATTGAGCAGCTTGGCAAAGGAAATCGCGATTTTCTGGCTTCTGTTGTCGTATGACCCCATGGAACCGACCCAGAAAAGATACTCAAATTCTTTTCCTTCTTTTTTCATTTCTTTCACGGTCGGAATCTCAGCATCCGGCGCCGCGTCACGCCAATTTTCACGTTCCTTGCGGTTGAGGCCCCACGGATTTCCCTGCCGCTCGATACTGGTCATGGCGCGCTGTGCGTCACTGTCCATTTTTCCTTCTGTCAGTACGAGGTAGCGGCGAAGGTCAATGATTTTATCCACGTGCTCGTTCATGACCGGACATTGATCCTCACAATTCCGGCAAGTGGTGCACGCCCAAATTTCTTCCTCTGTGATGACGTCGCCGATCAAGCTCGGATTGTAATCTAGCGCTGCCGCGGCCTCCTGCGATCCGCTGCCCGCTGACGCCGCCGCCAGCTGATTGCCTCTCGTATGCCGGAACGCTGCCGCGGGCACCCATGGCGAACGCGAGGTGACAGCGGCGCCTTTTTCAGTAAGATGGTCTCTGAGACGCAAAATCAAGTCCATCGGCGACAGCATTTTTCCGGTGCCTGTTGCAGGGCACATATTGGTGCAGCGGCCGCACTCGACACACGCGTACAGATCAAGCAGCTGAGTCTGCCGAAAATCTTCAATTTTCCCCGCTCCGTAGCTTTCTTTCGTTTCATCGGTAAAATCAATTTTTTCAAGCTTTCCGGCTGATTCCATTCTATTGAAGAAGACATTGGCAGGTCCGGCGATTAAATGGGCATGCTTCGACTGAGGCACGTACACTAAAAAACTCAGCAAAAACAGAAGATGCACCCACCATGCGATATAGAAAATCACCGCCGCACCTGTTTCCCCGACCCCGCTAAGCAAAAACGCGATACCTGATGCAATCGGCTCGCTCCACGAAAGCCCGTGCTCATGCCAGATCAGATTCATCCCGTTTCCAAGCAGAACCGTCAGCATTAATCCCCCGATAAAAATGAGAACGAGCCCTGCTTTGAAACCGCGTTTCAGCCTGACGAGCTTTTCAATATAACGTCTGTAGAATGCCCAGCCTACAGCAATTAAAATAAGAAATGTAACGATTTCCTGAAAAAAGGTGAAGGCGGGATAGACAGGGCCAAGCGGCAGATTCCGATCGGGAGCCAGTCCTTTGATAATAAAGTCAATTGCTCCGAACTGAACCAATATAAATCCGTAGAAAAACATGACGTGAATGATTCCGCTTTTCTTATCCTTGAGCAGTTTTTTCTGTCCGAATACATTCACCCATATGGCGCGAAGCCGTTCCTTGATCCGTTGATCAAAATGTTCTTTCTGCCCGAGCCTGATGTAGGCCAGTCTCGTTTTAACCAAGTAGACAAACAAATAGACAGCGTAAGCGGTTACAATCAGAAATAACAATGCATTTGCGATGAGAAAGCCGCTCATTCTAATTCCCCCTTTTTACTGATAAAGACCGCGATCCCCTACCCTCGAATCTGTATAAGATTATCTTTATGATAAATAATGAATGAGTGTTCAGTCAATAATTAAATTCCAGCTGATCGGGCACACTACCTTTACTACGGAAAGGAGTGCCGGGATGAAGGTATTTTTCGTGATTATGATCATTGTCGTTATTCTTTTTGCTTTGATTCTGCTTGATATCTTCATGGGCCGCGCAGGATACAGAAAGAACGCGTACGAGCCTGTTTTTTCAAAAAAGAAGAGTGACATCGAATTGATCCACTGCGGCGCTGATCTTGTCGAACGGATGATGGAAGACATCCGCCAGGCTGTTTCCTCTGTTCACGTGATGTTTTTTATTATGAAAAATGATGAGGTCAGCCACAATATGTTTACGCTGCTGAAAGCAAAAGCTAAAGCCGGTGTTTCTGTTTATTTGCTGCTGGATTGGTCAGGCAGCCAAAAAATTAAAAAACCGGCGCTGAAGACGATGAAAAATGCCGGGGTCCATGTTCATTTTCTTAACAAGCCCCGTTTTCCTTTTTTCTTTTTCCATATGCAAAAACGAAATCACCGAAAAATCGCTGTGATAGACGGGAAGATCGGTTATATCGGCGGGTTTAACATCGGTGAGGAATACCTTGGAAAGAAGGCGAAGTTCGGCAATTGGGAGGATTATCATCTGCGCATGAAGGGAGAAGGTGTCCGCGATCTTCAGACGCTTTTTACAGCCGATCTAAAACGAAATACCGGATCAGCTGAACTGGCCCCGGATGTTTGGCCGGAGCTTCCGCAAGGGAATATCTCTCTTAAGATTTATGCGACTGATGGTTATTCTCTTGAAAAAACGTATTTGGCAAATATCGCGCAGGCAAAAGATCGCATTACCATTTGCACACCTTATTATATTCCGACAAAACCGCTTCAGCAGGCATTGGTCAAAGCAAGAAAAAACGGTGTAACTGTTACGCTCATCGTGCCGATGAAATCAGATCATCCGCTGGTCAGAGAGGCAGCTTTTACGTATTATTCAGAGCTCTTGGATGCCGGCTGTCTTATCTACCGTTTTTACCAGGGGTTTTATCATGTAAAAGCCCTGATCATTGACGATCACTTCAGCGTCATCGGCACCGCCAATTTTGATCAGCGAAGCTTCTTTTTAAATGAAGAGGTGAATGTTGAAATCGATGATAAGGCTTTTACAAAAGAAGTCTATGCCACGATTGAAGAGGATATTAATAGGTCGGAGCTGCTGACAAAGGAGAATTTCAAAAAGCGTACGTTCAGACAGCGCCCGGCGGAATGGCTTGGCAGAGCATTATCTTATTTTTTATAAAGGAGAGTTCCTATGATTTTCAGATTCGGGTTCGTTTCAAACGCGATGAGCCTTTGGGATGCGTCTCCCGCTAAAGCATTGACATTCGCGCGTTATTCCAAGCTTTCAAAGGATGAAAGAAAAGAAGCCCTGCTGACTGTGACAAGAGCCAATTTGAACAATACGATGAGAACCCTTCACTATATCATCGGCCACGGTATTCCTTTGTACCGTTTTTCCAGTTCGATTGTGCCGCTGGCCACACATCCTGATGTAATGTGGGATTTTGTAACGCCGTTTCAAAAGGAGTTTCGGGAGATTGGGGAGCTTGTTAAAACACATCATCTGCGAACAAGCTTTCACCCAAACCAATTCACTCTGTTCACGAGCCCGAAGGAAAACGTCACAAAAAATGCGGTAACCGATATGGCGTATCACTACCGCATGCTTGAAGCCATGGGCATTGCTGATCGCTCCGTTATCAACATTCATATAGGCGGCGCTTACGGAGATAAAGACACCGCCACTGCTCAATTTCATCAAAATATAAAGCAGCTGCCGCAGGAGATCAAACAGCGGATGACGCTGGAAAACGATGATAAAACCTATACGACAGAAGAAACGCTTCAGGTCTGTGAACAAGAGGATGTTCCATTTGTCTTTGACTTTCATCATTTTTACGCCAATCCAGATGATCACGCCGACCTGAATGAAGCACTGCCCCGGATGATCAAAACGTGGAAGCGGATAGGGCTGCAGCCAAAGGTTCACCTGTCTTCCCCAAAATCGGAGCAAGCCATACGCAGCCATGCCGATTATGTTGACGCCAACTTTTTGCTGCCGCTGTTAGAGCGCTTCAGACAATGGGGAACAAATATTGATTTCATGATTGAAGCAAAACAGAAAGACAAGGCACTTCTCCGCCTGATGGATGAATTAAGCTCCATCCGCGGTGTCAAACGCATCGGCGGCGGCACGCTGCAATGGAAATCATAAATGTGCAATATCAGGTTTACAGTTCGTCCGCTCTGGGAACATACGCTATATAAGACAACAACCGATGGAGGAGAAAGATTATGAAAAACATCAAGTCTCTGAAAGTAGCCGCACAGGCATTTACTTTAAGAAATTTGATTCATCTTTATAAAATGTGCCATTCCGGAAGCCACGAGGTTTATATTTATTCAAAGAAAACAATGTGCAAAATCAAAAGCTTAATTGAGCTTGAGACGTTCCGTATGGCTCATGATGAAAAGGAATATCTGATTGTAGTGGAAGGAACTAAAGCATCACAGCTGATTGAAAAGTTCCAAAATATTATCGAGCCTGCTGAAAGAGAAGCGCTTTAACTTACATATAAAAAGGATAGACATCTTGTCTATCCTTTTTCTTATGGTCTTACATAATGAAGCTGAACCGCCTGCCCGAATTGTTTCATCCCTTTTAACCGGAGTTTTGTTTCATTCGTCAGTTCATGAAACAGCGGGATGCCGCTCCCTAAAACAACAGGAATAACAGTGATGATGAATTCATCGATGGCATCTTCTTTCATAAAGGCATTCACCAGCTCTGCCCCGCCTGCTATCCAGATGTTTAAGCCTTTATCCTGTTTCAAACGGTCAGTGAAGCCCTTGGCTCCCTCATTGATAAACGTCACGTGTTCATCCCGGTAGCTGTCGGGCGTTCTCGTGAAAACGTAGCATGTTTTATCCTGGTACGGGAAAACCGGTGTAAGAATTTTGACGTGTTCATATGTGCTCCGGCCTAAGATGACGGTATCGACAGTCTGATAAAACGCGCTGTACCCGTTATCGCCTTCACCTTCAAATTCATCCAGCCAATCGATGCTTCCATCTTCTCGTGCGATCATCCCATCCAATGAAACAGCAATGTACAGCACATTTTTTCTATTCATATTCTCCTCCTATTGCTGCACCATTTGCCCGAATTGCGCTTGATGCAGCCTGCTGTATAGGCCTCCGGCTTCGATCAGGTCTTGATGGCGGCCTTGTTCTTCAATACCGTTGTTTGTGACGACCACAATTCTGTCCGCGTCTTTGATCGTCGCCAGCCTGTGAGCGATGACGAGCGTCGTGCGCCCCTCGGACAATTCTTGAAGCGCCTTTTGGATCGCCGCTTCTGTTTCTGTATCAAGCGCTGAGGTCGCTTCGTCGAGAATCAGGATCGACGGATTTTTCAAGAACATCCGTGCAATTGACAAGCGCTGCTTTTGTCCGCCGGAAAGCTTCACGCCCCGTTCGCCGATGATGGTATCCAGCCCATCCGGCATGTTATGGACGAGCTCTTCCAGATGCGCTTGCTTCACAGCCTGCCAAATGTCTTCTTCTGATGCGTCTAATCGGCCGTAGGCGATATTTTCTCGAAGCGTGCCCGAGAACAAGAAAACATCCTGCTGTACGACGCCAATCTGCCCCCGCAGCGAAGACAGCGTCATGTCTTTAATGCTGATGCCGTCGATGGTAATGTCACCCTCCGATGCTTCATAAAAGCGCGGAAGCAGACTGCAAAGCGTTGATTTTCCCGCACCTGACGGACCGACGAACGCAACCGTTTCCCCCGCTTGAATGGACAGGTTAATGTCATTGAGGACATTGTGATGGTCATCATATCCAAATGAAACATGTTCATAGCAGATATTGCCCTTCAGGCCGAAAACGTCTCTCGCATCAGGAGAATCCTGAATATCCGGCTCTGTCTCCATCAGTTCCATATAGCTTTTAAAACCGGCGATTCCTCTCGGATACATTTCGATAATGGCGTTAATTTTGTCAATGGGCCTGAATAGCACATTCGTCAGGAGCACAAACGCCACGAATTCCCCGTACGATAAGGAGCCGCGAATGACAAACCACGTTCCGCACAAAAGCACAAACAGCGTGACAAACCGAGTCAGCATATAGCTGATTGAGCCGTTTTTCGCCATAATTTTATATGAGGAAAGCTTTGTGACACGGAAGCGCTGATTGTTGACAGCGAAGCGCTCTTTTTCAAATGATTCATTGCCGAACGCCTGCACGAGCCGGATGCCGCCGATATTATTCTCTACACGCGCGCTAAAGTCTCCGATATCTTTGTTCAGCGTGGTAAACGCTTTGGTCATTTTTTTGTTGAAATAAAGCGCTAGCCAAATGACAATCGGCATGATGATAAACGTTAATAATGCAAGCTGCCAGTTAATAAACAGCATGACCCCGAACGCTCCGAGAATGGTCATGATGGCAATGAATAAGTCTTCCGGGCCGTGATGGGCAACTTCGCCGATGTACATTAAATCGTTCGTCAGCTTCGACATCAGTGTTCCCGTCTTGTTGTTGTCGTAAAATTTGAACGAGAGCTTTTGCAAATGGTCAAAAAGCGATTTTCTCATATCGGTCTCGATATTGATCCCGAGCATGTGTCCCCAGTATGTGACGATATACTGGAGAGCCGAGCTGAGCGCGTACACTGCAAATAAGCCGACTGAGGTCGCGATGATCAGCCCCCAGTCCCTGCCCGGAAGCAAGGTGTCAATAAAATAATTGACGATCAAAGGAAAACTCAGCTCCATTAAGCCTCCCGCGATCGCCGAGAAAAAATCGAGAAAGAACAACGTTTTGTATGGTTTATAATACGAAAAAAATTGCCGCAGCACTCTATCTTCCCCCAATGCCTGAATAACTGATAATATTTCTCAATTATACTATACACCGGCGGTTTTTAAAGATCAGATTTCCTTTTTTTACAGAACACCTGAAAACAGACGGGCTAAGGATTCTTTTGTCCGGTCGGTCATTCCCCTTTTATAAAAGCCAACAGGGCTGAGTTGTTCACTGTCCAGCATATCCTCTTCGAAATGGGCTTCAAGGGTGCGGATCGCTTCGGCATCCGTGAAGAACACGTTCACTTCAAAGTTGAGCTGGAAGCTGCGCATGTCCATATTCGCGGTGCCGACGGAGGCGAGATCGCCGTCAACGATCATGACTTTTTGATGCATGAAGCCTTTTTGATAGGAATACACTTCAATTCCCTCAAGTAGCAGCTCTGGGAAATAGGATCTTGACGCGTATTGCGTCAAAAAGCTGTCGTTCTTCTCCGGCACCATGACCCTTACCTGTACGCCTTTTGTCGCTGCTGCTTTGAGCGCCGTGCGAATGGATTCATTCGGGACGAAATAGGGCGTGGCGATCCATATTGATTTCTGCGCTGAAGAAATCATTTCATAATAAAGGTCGCTCATGCTTTCCTTCATGTCAGGGCCTGTCGCGACAACTTGGTAAATGCCCTCTCCTTCCACGGGAACCGGGGTATTGTACTCCTCTTGATCAATTAACACTTCATTGGAGACGTATTCCCAATCGAGCATAAAGATGGCGTGAAGCGTTTGCACAATTTCTCCTTCCAGCCGCAGGTGAGTATCTCTCCAAAATCCGATGTACGGATCTCTGCTGATATATTCCTCCCCGACATTTAATCCGCCCACAAAACCGGTTTTTCCGTCGATGATCACGATTTTCCGGTGATTTCTGAAATTCAGCTTCTGGTTGAAGAACCCGTATTTCAGCGGAGAAAACGGAACGATGTCCACTCCCGCTTGTTTCATTTTCATGATATCGCTTCTTGCCAGCTTGATGCTTCCTGCAGCGTCATATAAAAACCTCACCTCGACACCTTGGCGCGCTTTTTCCATCATAATGTCCATCATGCCGCGGCCAAGCATGTCTGACTTAAACATGTAGTATTCAATATGTATATAAGATTCTGCTTTCCTCATCGCTTTGAAAATGTCCGGAAAGGTTTCTTCGCCGTTTTTCAGCACCTTGATATTGCTTTTCGTATTGATATTCATATGGGCAGCCCTGATGGAATACGTAAAGAACCTCTCCTGATTGTCCTTCAGCCCTGTCACTTCCGGCGTTTCTTCCATGTCAAACAGCTTCCTGAGCTTTTCCCTGTTGTGCATTCGTTTTGTCTTGAACAGCTTTCCTTTAACATAAAGCTGTCCGGAAAACAGATAAAACATGTAGCCGGCGATCGGAAAAAAGACAAGAATGTGGATCCATAACAGCGTGTGCTGCGAGGTACGGTTTTCAAGAATTAACGAATAGATGCTGAACAAAATAATGCTTACATAGCAAAGCAATCCTCCGTAAAACTCAAGCCTGGAAACCGGAAAAAACCATATCACATATGCCCCGATAAGCATCATATATAAAAAGAAAAATTCCAGTCTCCTTTTCAGCATCCTGATTCTCTCCAATCTGATTCAATTACCTCCGTATTACCTCTTTTTTCTAATCGGTAAACCTTCTATGTAAAAAGCCTCTCCGCAAGATGCGGAAAGGCTTATGATGAAGCTTCCTGAGATTGGCCGGGTGTGATGTTCTGGAGCAAGGCCGGCTTGAGGGAGTAGCTGCTTTTGATTTTATGTTTGAAGAAGCTGACGATCAGGCCCGTGACCGCAATCGACACTAAGGAAAAAAGCCCTTTCAGCAATCCGACGGAGAAAATGCCGACCAGCACTACGCCAAAATCGAAGAGGAAATTAACCGTACCTGGATTCCATCCGTAGCGCTGTTGCAGAAATAAAGCGAGAATATTGGCGCCGCCGAGCGAAGCCTGATGATAAAACATGAGCGACAAGCCGATTCCAATCAGCGCCCCGCCACCAATCGCCCCGGCAAGCGGTGAAAAAGAGACAGACGGCAGCCAGTGATCCGCGCTTGTAAACAGAGTCAGCGCTGTGACTGCAAATACAGTAGATAGGGTGAATGTGATGCCCATTCTGATGAGAGAAAATACGTAAAACGGGATATTGATCAGAAAGAAGATCATGGCAAACGAGGAGTGAAACAAGTATGTCAGGCTTAGTGACAGTCCGGCTGTCCCGCCGGTTAATACGTGAGAATGTCTGAGTGTCAGGACCCCCGCGCTTGTCAGAAGACAAGCAGTTAAAATGAGTAAAATCCGCTTCATTCTTCACTCTCCCTTTTAGAATGTTATTTCCAAATACAAACATAACAGGATTCCTGGCCACCCAGCCATTACCTTGGCAGAAAATATCTTGCGTTTTTATTTTTTTATCAAACTGTTTTGTAAGACTTGTTGCCATCATCATAAAAAATCCCCCTCTTTCAAGGGGGATTTTTACGAGCGTTTTCGATACACGACATAGCTTCGTGTCAAATACTTGAGCGGCAGACTGAACACGTGTACCAATCTCGTAAACGGCCACAGGATAAAAACGACGTATCCTATCATGATATGAAGCTTAAACCATAGCGGGACACTCTCCATCAAAGAGGCGTCAGGGCTGAACAAAAAGATCTCCCTGAACCACGGCCCGACTGTTGTCCTGTAATCAAATCCTTTCGAATCAATGTTCAGAAACGTGGCGGCAACGCCTGACAGCATCATGAACAGCAGCAGGATGAGGATAAGGATATCCGATGGCGAGCTGGTGTTGCGGATTCGTTTGTCAAACAGCCGTCTGTACGTCAGGATGAAAAGTCCGGTACATGCCACAATCCCCGCCGGCAGGCCTGCGCCAATTGCCACTTTGTGATAAGCATGCTCTGAAATGCCAATGGAGGTGTACACAGCTTCCGGGATCAGAATTCCCATGAGATGCCCGCCGATAACGCACAGCATACCCCAGTGAAAAAGTGTGCTGCCCGCAGCGAGTTTTTTCTTTTCTAATAGCTCGCTGGATTTCGCCGTCCAGCCAAATTGGTCATGCTGATAGCGGTAAATATGGCCGCCGATAAAGATTGTCATTACAATGTATGGCATCACGCCCCACAGGATTTGCCCGCTCATGCCTGAACAGCCCCTTCAATGCTTTCACGTACGCCGATGTTTTCCAGCGCGGCCAGCAGCACGTACAGCAGCTCCGCATATATGCTGTCATTTTTTTCGAGGCGGGATGCCAGCTCCCTCACATTGGACAGATATTTCTCAAACACGCTTCTCGCTGCTTCAATCTCTGCAACCGCGGAAAATTCCAGCATAAGCGGCAGATAATCAGGCAGCTCTTTCTCTGTCGGCAGGAAACCGGATTGCTGGTACGTGCTTTTTAAATGCAGTAATTCAATCCCGCGTTCCCTTTGCTCGCCTGAGTTAAAGTAAGTGACGTACATATTCGTTTTTTTCCCGAAGTCGAACGTATAGACATAGTGTTCAATCAGTGCTTCTTGAGAAAAGCTGGCTGACGCTTCGAAAAAGTGCAGCAGCTTCTCCCGGATTTGCTGGTTGCTGATTTCATGGATAAGAGCCTTCCAATCGGGAAGCTCGGCTCTCCACTCTTCATCCGGATAGGAAAGAAGACAGGAAAGAGCGGAGAACGTGATTTGCCGGTCTGTGGTGTTCATCTTGTTACACCTCGTTTATCAAAAGTTACAAACAAGAGCCGGGGCCGCCTGAAAATGATAAGCCGCAGCTCCCTTGTTCAGCGTATAAATCAGACACTTCTTCTCGGTGGCTGCTCGGAATTACAAAGCGGTCATCATATTTGGCAATCGCAAGCAGCCGATACATGTCTTCAATTTGCTGTTCTGTTAAGCCGACACTGGAGATCAGTGCCGGGTCGATGGATTTATTCGTCTGGACTGCTCTCATATACTGGCGCATGACAGACATTTTCTTTAACGTTGACCGAATATGATCCGTATCACCGGCCGTTAATAGCTGCGCCAAATAGTCAATTGGAATTCTCATTTGGTCGATAGCCGGAAAAATATCTTCCGCAGATTGCTGGCTGCCTTTTCCTTCAAAGAGATTCATAATCGGGCTCAGCGGCGGAATGTACCAAACCATCGGCAGCGTACGGTACTCAGGATGAAGCGGCAGCGCAATCTTCCAGTCGATGATCATTTTATAGATCGGCGATTGCTGCGCAGCCTCTATCCACTCAGCCGGGATGCCTTGTTCTTTTGCCAGTTTGGCAACCTCAGGGTCATTCGGATCAAGAAAAACGTCCAATTGGGAATGGTAGAGATCCTTTTCATTTTCAACAGATGCCGCTTCCTCCACTTTGTCCGCGTCGTACAGCATGACGCCGAGATAGCGGATTCTGCCTACACACGTCTCGGAGCAGATGGTCGGCAGTCCCGCCTCCAAGCGCGGAAAACAGAGGGTGCATTTTTCCGCTTTGTTCGTTTGCCAGTTAAAATAGACTTTTTTATAAGGACAGGATGAGACACAATATCTCCATGAACGGCATGCGTTTTGATCCACAAGCACAATGCCGTCTTCCTCGCGTTTGTACATGGCGCCGGACGGACAAGAGGAAACGCACGCCGGGTTGATGCAGTGCTCACAAATACGCGGCAGATACATCATAAAGACCTCATCGAATTCTGTTTTGATCGATTCCTCCATCTTTTGCACGTTTGGGTCCTCAAGCCCCGTAATGTGGCCGCCTGCAAGATCATCCTCCCAGTTCGGGCCCCATTCGATATTCATGAAATCCCCCGTCAAGGATGATTTCGGGCGCGCCACAGGCTGGTGCTTTTTCTGCGGGCTGTTTGTTAATGTTTCATAATCATAGTTCCAAGGTTCATAGTAATCATCAATCGACGGCTGATTCGGGTTATAGAAAAGGCCAGCAAGCCGATTGGTTTTCGGGCCTGATTTCAGCTCGAGCTTTCCTTTTTTCAATGTCCAGCCGCCTTTATATTTGTCCTGGTCCTCCCATTGCTTCGGGTAGCCGATGCCCGGCTTTGTTTCTACATTATTAAAGTACATATATTCCGCACCGGCACGGTTTGTCCACGTGTTTTTGCAGGTAACGCTGCACGTGTGGCAGCCGATGCATTTATCCAAGTTCATGACCATACCGATTTGCGCTTTAATCTTCAAGCCAATCGACCTCCTTCAGCTTGCGGATGACGACGTTCAGGTCGCGCTGATTCCCTGTTGGACCGTAATAGTTAAAGCCGTAGCTGAGCTGGGCATAGCCCCCGATCATCTGAGTCGGCTTGACGTGTATCCTTGTCGGGCTGTTATGGGTGCCTCCTCGGTTATTCGTTAGTTTTGTGCCGGGCACGTTGATGTGGCGGTCCTGGGCATGATGCATAAACGCCATTCCTTTAGGAATCCGGTGAGACAAAACCGCTCTTGCGACGACAACACCATTTCTGTTAAAGCATTCAATCCAATCGTTATCTTTGATATCTGTGTCCTCTGCATCATCTTTATTCATCCACACAGTCGGCCCTCCGCGGAATAGCGTCAGCATCGGCAAAGAATCAAAATACATGCTGTGGACAGACCATTTATTATGCGGCGTCAAATAATTGAGGACGATTTCTTTGCCCTCTTGATCAGGCCGCTTGCTCAGAAACGGACGATGCTGGAGGATCGGTTTAAATGTCGCCATTGTTTCACCGAATTCCATCATCAGTTCATGATCGACATAATAAGATTGCCTTCCGGTCAGTGTTCGCCACGGGATTAATTTTTCTACGTTCGTTGTAAACGGCGAGTACCTGCGTCCGCCTTTTTCTGAGCCTGTAAATGCCGGAGACGTGATGACCGTTTTCGGCTGGGCTGTAATTTGCTCGAACGTAAAGCATTCTTCCTCCCGTTCTTCCGCCAGGTCTTTCAGCTTCAGGTTTGTGATGTCTTCAAGTGATTCCCATGCTTTCACGGCGACTTTTCCATTTGAAGTGGACGAAAGGGTTAAAATCGCTTCTGCCGCCTGCTTTGCTTCACTTATATTCGGACATCCCTTTGCAACGCTGTCCGAGGTGATTTCTCCCAGTCTCTTTTTGAGTGATTCATATTCATCGGCTATCGACCAGCTCATCCCTTTTGTGCCGCTCGGTTTTAAACCGGCCTGAGGTCCGAGCGCGGTCATTTTATGAAAAATGTGCTTGTAATCCCGTTCAACGACTTGGATGTTCGGCATCGTTTTTCCCGGAATGGCTTCACATTCACCCTTGCTCCAGTCATTGATTTTGCCGAACGGCTGGGCCAATTCCTGCATGGTGTCATGGAGGAGCGGTGTCGCTACAACTTCTTTCACCGGCTCCATATCGACTTCTTCTGCCAGATCAGAAACGGCTTTTGACAGTGCTTTGAAAATATCCCAGTCTGACTTCGATTCCCACGGAGCCGAGATCGCCGGAGCAAAAGGATGAATGAACGGGTGCATATCTGTGCTGCTGAGATCGTGTTTTTCATACCATGTCGCCGCCGGCAGCACGATATCGGAATACAGCGCCGTACCGGCCATTCGAAAATCGAGATTGATTAACAAGTCGAGCTTTCCTTCCGGTGCCTGCTCCCTCCAATTGATTTCTTCAGGACGGATGCTGTCGCTGTCGTCATTCATCAAGCCATTCGTCGTCCCCAGCAGGTGCTTGAGAAAATATTCATGCCCTTTTCCTGAGCTGGAAATCAGATTTGCCCGCCATACAAAGAGATTTCTTGGGAAATTCACTTCATTGTCAGGATCTTCAATTGCAAATTTCAGCTTTTTCTCTTGAAGCTGTGAGGCCACGTACGCACCAACGTCTTCAGGTGTTGTTGCACCCGCTTTTTCAGCTTCTTTGTACAGATCAATGCCATTTTGATTGAACGTCGGATAAGACGGCAGCCACCCTAATCGCGCTGCCAGCACATTGTAATCGGCGTGATGCTTGTAGCGGGATGACGCAGCGATCGGTGAAGCCAAGTCACTGATCGGCTGGTCCTCGTAACGCCACTGGTCTGTCGCAAAGTAGAAAAATGAGGTGCCGTTTTGCAGCTTGGGCACGCCCTCCCAGTCCTTTGCATTTGCAATCGTCTGCCACCCTTCAGCAGGACGGAGCTTTTCCTGCCCCACATAATGGGCCCAGCCTCCGCCGTTTACGCCTTGGGCGCCTACCAGTAATACGAGATTTAACACTGCCCGGTAGATCGTGTCGGAGTTGAACCAGTGGTTAATCCCCGCCCCTACGATAATCATGGATCGGCCGTCTGTATCGATCGCATTTTGGGCAAACTCTCTGGCTATCTTAATGACGGCTTCTTTTTTGATTCCTGTCATCTGTTCCTGCCAGGCAGGTGTGAACGGCTCAGGATCATCATAAGAGACAGCTGATTGTTCGCCGAAGCCTCGGTTCACGCCGTAGTTGGCCAGTATCAAGTCAAACACGGTCGTGACACAAACCTCTTCGCCGTTCAGGTTCAGTTTTTTTATAGGAAGATCCCGCTCAAGCACTTTGTTTCCGTCATTTGAAAAATATGGGATGCGCACCGTGCCGATTTCGTCCTCTATTCCCAGCACAGAGAGACGAGGTTCAATCGGGTCCCCGGTTTCTTCATCGATCATGTGCAGGTTCCATTTCTGCTGTCCGTCCCAGCGGGAGCCCATTGTCCCTTGCGGTATGGCAAATGCGCTTGTCTGTTCATTCCAGACCGCAGGCTTCCACTGATCATGCTTTGTCTGCCGCCCGATGTCTTTCGCATGCAGAAAACGCCCCGCTGTGTATACGCCATTTTCTTTTGACAGGGTGACGAAGAACGGAAAATCCGTGTATTGCTTTGCGTACTCAATGAAACGTTCCGTCTCTTGGTTCACGTAAAATTCCTGTAAAATGACGTGGCCCATCGCCATCGCAAGCGCACCGTCAGTCCCTTGGCGGATACTCAGCCAGTCATCCGCGAACTTTGAGGATTCCGCAAAATCCGGACTGATCGAAATGACTTTAGCGCCTTTATAGCGGGCTTCCGCCAAAAAATGCGCGTCAGGCGTTCTCGTTAACGGAACGTTGGAGCCCCATGTGATGATATAGCCTGAATTGTACCAATCACTGCTTTCCGGAACGTCCGTCTGGTCCCCCCAAATTTGCGGGGACGCCGGAGGAAGATCCGCATACCAGTCATAAAAGCTGAGCATAGGGCCGCCGATTAAAGACATAAACCGGGAGCCTGACGCGTGGCTGATCATGGACATGGCCGGAATCGGGGAAAAGCCGACGTTCCGGTCAGGCCCGTATTTCATGACTGTATAGAGCAGAGAGGCTGAAATCAGCTTCAGCACCTCCGGCCATTCAGCGCGTACAAAACCGCCTTTCCCTCTCGCCTGTTTATAGGACTTTGCTTTTTCAGGATTTTCAACGATCGATTTCCAAGCATCCAATGGATTTTGATGGGCCTGCAGTGCTTCCCGCCATAAATTGATCAGCACACCGCGCACGTATGGATATTTCACACGGAGCGGGCTGTAGATGTACCATGAAAAACTTGCCCCCCGCGGACAGCCCCTCGGTTCGAAATCAGGCATATCCGGGCCTGTTGATGGATAATTCAAGTTTTGTCCTTCCCACGTGACAATTCCGTTTTTCACATAAATATTCCAGCTGCAGGACCCCGTGCAGTTGACGCCGTGGGTGGAGCGAACGACTTTGTCGTACTGCCATCTGTTTCTGTATACATTCTCCCAATCGCGATCTTCGCGGGTGGTTTGGCTATGTTTATTTGAATGGTGTTCTATAGGAGAGAAATAGTTCAATCTCCTAAACAACGGACTCATTTTCTTTTTCTTCATGAGAGTTCACTCCTTCCGAGTCAGGTGATGCTAAGTTCACTATAAACAGAGACAGCGTGTTTCCTTGTGAACTATGTCACACACTTTGCTTTTTTCACAAAATGTTCACATAAAGGAGAAGGAAGGGCTTTCACAGCATGTGATGAAGGCGGCGTTCAGGCAGGACGCCTGAGTCATTAGCCGCCTTTCATTCAAAGATCAAAAAAACCGGCTCTGTTTAAGAACCGGGCTCGGCATTTTCATCCTGTGATGTGTGCAGATAACGCAAAAATAATTGATAGGAACAAAAGACATTTTGCTGAAGCATGCCCAAAAAATTCATTTGCAGCTGCGGATTGTAAGACATCATTTTTTTAAATGTGCAGTAAGGGATATTGAGAATCAGAATGTCTGAAGTGGCATTGACTGAGATAAAAGGCGATAAATACAGCCCGCCTTTTTCATCAATCGGAAACACATCGCCTTTTTCCCACAGCGCAACGGTTTTCGATCCTTCAGGGAGCCTGCTGTCCATAAAACGGACACTGCCTTTTAATACAATATAAACGGATTGAGAATGAACAAAGGGTGGAGACTGCTCAGATGTTCCGCGGATAAACGTCCCGTTTTTCAGCAAGGTTTCGACAATGGATAGAGGCACTTCATTAAACATAGGAAGTTGTTTCAGAAATAATAAATAGTCACACTGATTCATAGGAAAGCCTCCTGTGCTAAGGATAGCTTTAGTGTAGCTCGATTGAGCCTGTACAGCAGTGATGTATTTCACAGCCTGTATGATGAATGTCACTTATCGGGAGGATGACTGCATTTATAATGAAATAAAAAAGGAGGATTTCAATGAAGACGCTGATTCCGAAGCAGCACGGCGTATGGGCAATGCTGCTGATTCCATTTTTACTCGGGATGATCAAGGGAGGCCCCGTTTTCTGGCATATTCCGCTCTTCTTAGGCTGGCTTTTCCTTTACTTGGCAGTTTATCCCATCACGCTTGCTTTGAAAAAGAAGCAGATCAAATCCTATCAAAAGTGGATATATTATTACAGTGTTCCGGCCTGCTGTTTTTTGATTATTCCTGTCTTTCATAAGCCGCCGCTCATCTGGGTTGGCGTTTCTTTATTGCCGCTGTTCCTCATTCATATGTATTATGCCCGCCGAAAAAATGAACGGGCGCTAGTGAACGATATTGCGGGTGTCTTGTTCTTTTGTTCAGGCGGGCTTGCGAGCTGCTGGCTGGGGACGGGAACCCTTGACGGCTGGGCTTGGTTTATTTTTTCTCAATCTGCTTTATTTTTTATCGGAAGTTCCTTTTATGTGAAGTCGGTGATCCGGGAGAGAAAAAACAGCGTATTTGCATACTGGTCATGGGGATACCATCTGCTGCTCCCCTTTCTATCCGCTCTTCTCGGAGCAGGATGGGCATTTCTTGCTTTTATCCCAAGCAGTTTGCGGGCATGGTTTTTTCACGGAAGGGACTGGCCCGCGAAAACGATCGGCATTCTAGAAATCGTGAATGCCTGCTTCTTTTTTGCCGTCATTTGTATGTTTATCACTAGATAAAAAACCAAGGACCGCCGGCGGTCCTTGGTTTTTTCAGTCAATATTGCAAATCTCCAGCGGACAGTTTTCACACTCGATCTCGCATCGCAAATAGTCCCGCTTGTGCAAAATAATTTTTCCGGATTCTTCTATCGAAATCACCCCTTGTTTGCGGAGGTCCCCCAGCATACGGTTGACGCTTTCCCTTGCCGCTGCGCAAAACTTTGCCAAATCTTGATTTGTCAGCACAATGTTAATCAGAATGCCATCGCTTCGTTCCACACCGTAGCTGTTTGATAAGCGGATAAGGGTGGAGTAGAGCGCCCCCTTTTTGCCGTGAAGAAGCAGATCCCTTATTTTGGACTGGATTTTCCGGAGGTGAGTGCTCATCCATTTCATAAATTCAAATGTCAAAGCACCGTTTTGGATTAATTCCTTTTCCAGCTTGTTTTTATTAATGACGAGCACCTCGCCATCCTCTAGCACTTTTGCACTGAGCATATATCTCGGCTCTTCAGTGAAAAGTGTTAATTCCCCGACGATATCATGCTTTTGGCAGATTCTAAGCGTCAGGTCTTTTCCGTCAGATGTCAGCTTGCCGATTTCAATGAGTCCTGATTGAATCAGATAAAGCTCTTCTGCATCCATTCCTTCCCGAAACAAATACGTGTGTTTTTCCATTTTTCTTTTCGTACTAATCGATTCCAGCAATTCATGCAGATCGCTGGAAATAAGATCACTATCAGATGGTCGAACAGAGAGAAAATTCATGAGCTCACCTCGAAGAAAGTCACGTTGTCTATTTATTGTAACGTGAATTGATTTGCACCCATCCAGAAAAAACTAACAATCTTGTGAATGCCCAGTGTTAGTTGACGCTCTGACTGTTTCTCTCCGTGTGCGTTTTCATTCTTTCCTGCCAATACATCCATATGACAAGGACAAAGCTGGCTAACGCCACTTCCGAAAGCGCCATAAAACCGATCGCGTATTGGCCTGTTGCCTGAAATACACTCGCCAATATCAGCGGAGGGAAAAAACCGCCTAATCCGCCCATAGCAGACACAATCCCATTGGCAATCCCCGCTTGCTTCGAAAAATAGAAAGGCACCAGTTTAAAAACGGTCCCGTTTCCTATTCCTGAGCAGACGGCCACCGTTAATGACCCAAACGTATAAAGGCCGATCGTCGGCGAGAACGATAAGATAATTCCTGATAATGTAAGTCCCGCAAAAACGAACATCAAGATGCGGAGCGGGCTCATTTTATCAGCCAAGAGTCCTCCCACAGGCCTGAGCAACGTTGATACGGCAATAAAGCCAGCCGTCCGCAAACCGGCGTCCGCAGGATTCAGCCCAAAGTACTCCACCAGAAAGTTCGGCAGATAGATGGTGAAGGCGACAAAGGCGCCAAACGTAATAAAATAAAACAGGCTCAAAAACCACAGGATATGATTTCGGTAAACGGCTTTGATTTGTGTTTTTACGGAAACATTCACTTTCTTCTCATGCCTGTCGCCGAACAATACGTGCAGCAATGCAAAGACAGCCAGCAGAACCATATACATCTGCACGGTTGCTTTCCATCCCACAGCTTGAGCGATAACCGGCGCCGCAAATGTGGTAATGGCGGTTCCGATGTTTCCGGCCCCGTAAATCCCATTGACGACACCGTGCTTTTCTTTCGGATAATATTTCGGAAGGGATGTCACCCCAATGGAGAATACCGCTCCCCCGATCCCTAAGAAAAAACCGCCCGCGATTAAATCAAACAGAGAATCCGCGATACTGATCCAAAACACAGGAAACAAAAGCAGGATGAAGCTGATCATAAACATTAGCCGCGCGCCAAACCTGTTCGTTAAATACCCTAAAGGAATGCGAAGAAGCGACCCGAGGATAACGGGAATCGCCGTCACCAAAGAAATCTCGCCTTTGCTTAAATGAATATCTAATGTAATTTGGGAAATGAGTGATGAAATCAGCACCCAAACCATAAACCCTGCCACCAAGCTTAATGACTGTAACGATAATTGAATATGTTGACGGTTGATCATTCGGCTTGCCCCTTTCAATGATTCCATAATCAGTCTTATCATACAAAAACTCAGCAAACAGGATTGTGAATTACATCACACGTTTTATGCATAAAAAAAGGACAAAGCCCGAAGACTTTGCCCTTTGATCAAGATTACATTTTTTCCGGAGCCGATACGCCGATCAGCTGAAGCGCATTGTTCAGCGTAATTTGCGTTGCCTTCATTAAAGCCAGGCGCGCACGGCTTTTCTCTTCATTTTCCGGATCGATGACTTTCTCCGCATTGTAGAAGCTGTGCAGTGCAGAAGCCAGATCATAAATATAGTTTGTGACACGGTGCGGAATTCGTTTTTCCGCTGCTTCCGCCACCGCCTCTGGGAAGCCGCCGATTGTTTTCAGCAGGTCATACTCTTTTTCTGATTGAATATGGCTGAAATCAAGGTCCGCCGCAGGCTTAAGTCCCTGCTCTTCCCCTTGGCGAAGCATGCTGCAAATACGGGCATGTGCGTATTGTGCATAATACACAGGGTTTTCGTTAGATGTTGATACAGCAAGATCTAAGTCAAAATCCATATGCGTATCAGCACTGCGCATCGCAAAGAAGTAACGCACGGCATCCAAGCCGACTTCTTCAATCAGGTCGCGCATCGTTACCGCTTTACCTGTCCGTTTGCTCATTTTCATTTTCTCGCCGTTTTTGTAAAGGTGAACGAGCTGAATGATTTCTACTTCAAGCGTTCCTTTTTCATAGCCCAGCGCTTCAATTGCTGCTTTCATACGCGGGATGTAGCCGTGGTGATCGGCGCCCCAAACGTTGATCAGCTTATCAAAGCCGCGGTCAAGCTTGTCCTTATGATACGCGATATCAGGCAGCAGGTACGTATACGTGCCGTCCTTCTTGATCAATACGCGGTCTTTATCATCGCCAAACGTCGTAGAGCGGAACCAAGTCGCGCCGTCTTCTTCATAGACATGGCCTTTTTCGCGGATCGCTTCAAGCGCCTTATCGATTTTTCCGTTTTGGTACAGTGACGTTTCGGAATACCACACATCAAACGGCACACGGAAGTTTTCCAAGTCCTTGCGCAGCTTTTGCAGCTCGTATTTCAGACCGTATTCACGGAAAAATGCGAGGCGCTCGCTTTCCTCTTCGTTGACGAAACGGTCGCCGTATTCCTCAGCGAGACGCTTTCCGATCGCAATGATATCCTCGCCGCGGTAGCCATCCTCCGGCATCGGTTTTTCCAAGCCGAGCGCTTCAAAGTAACGGACTTCAACAGATAGCGCCAGGTTATTGATTTGGTTTCCGGCATCGTTAATGTAGTATTCGCGGCTCACATCGTAGCCCGCTTTTGAAAGCACATTGCACAAAGAATCGCCGACAGCTGCACCGCGGGCATGGCCGAGGTGAAGGTCTCCCGTCGGATTCGCTGATACGAATTCCACCTGGACTCGTTCACCGTTTCCGATGTTCGTTTCCCCGTATGCTTCCCCTGCTTCTAATACAGACGGAATCAGCTTCGTTAAATATTGATTGTTCATATAAAAATTGATAAAACCCGGGCCAGCGATATCTAGTTTTTCAATCGAAGCCTTTCCTTTATCAAAATGAGAGACAATCTCTTCAGCAATTTGGCGCGGCGCTTTTTTTGCGATTCTTGCCAGCTGCATCGCCATATTTGTTGAATAATCGCCGTGTGTTTTATCTTTCGGTGTTTCTAAAACGACATTA
>NZ_JAVAXX010000084.1:0-22242 GCF_042709275.1 Bacillus sp. LR_5
CAAAGAAGCCATTTTAAATCGTGAGAGCCAAAGCTCAACGGGTATCGGTGAAGGAATCGCTATCCCGCATGCGAAAACGGCAAGCGTTATCAACCCGGCGATCGCGTTCGGACGTTCAAAAGACGGTGTCGATTATGAATCATTAGACGGCCAGCCGGCTCACCTGGTGTTCATGATTGCGGCGACTGAAGGCGCGAACAACACTCACCTTGAAGCATTGTCAAGACTTTCAACGCTGTTAATGCGTGAAGAAATCCGCAAGCAGCTCCTTGAAGCTGAGTCTGAAGATGCCATCATCGACATCATTAACCAGCACGATAAAGATGATGACGAAGAGGAAGAGGAAGAAGAAGCGGCACCAGCACCTGCCGGAAAAGGAAAAATCCTAGCGGTGACTGCATGTCCGACAGGTATTGCACACACATTCATGGCTGCGGATGCCCTTAAAGAAAAAGCGAAAGAGCTTGGTGTGGACATTAAGGTCGAAACAAACGGTTCAAGCGGTATTAAACACAAGCTGACTGCCCAAGAAATTGAAGATGCACCTGCAATCATTGTCGCAGCGGACAAGCAGGTTGAAATGGAGCGCTTTAAAGGCAAGCGCGTGCTTCAAGTACCTGTTACAGCAGGTATCAGACGCCCGCAAGAGCTTATCGAAAAAGCGATGAATCAAGATGCGCCGATTTATCAAGGCAGCGGCGGTTCTTCAGCTTCAAACGATGAAGATGGTGCGAGTGGAAAATCTGGCGGCGGCATCGGAAGTGCGTTTTATAAGCATCTGATGAGCGGTGTCAGCAACATGCTTCCGTTCGTAGTCGGCGGCGGTATCCTCGTTGCGATTTCATTCTTCTGGGGAATTAATTCTTCCAATCCGGATGATCCTACTTACAACACGTTTGCTGCAGCTCTTAAGTTTATCGGCGGTGACAATGCATTAGGATTAATTGTGGCTGTTCTTGCCGGATTCATCGCAATGAGTATTGCAGACCGTCCTGGTTTTGCGCCTGGTATGGTCGGCGGATTTATGGCTACTCAAGCAAATGCTGGATTCTTAGGCGGATTAATTGCCGGATTCCTGGCTGGTTATATCGTTGTTCTTTTGAAAAAAGCATTCGTCTTTATTCCGCAGTCACTTGACGGACTGAAACCTGTATTAATTTATCCGCTGCTTGGTATTTTCTTAACTGGTATTATCATGCGTTTCGTTGTGAATACACCGGTAGCAGCATTTATGGATTTCTTAACAAACTGGCTTGAAAGCCTTGGTACTGGCAACCTTGTATTAATGGGTATTATCTTAGGCGGTATGATGGCGATCGATATGGGCGGTCCGCTTAATAAAGCAGCCTTTACGTTCGGTATCGCGATGATCGATGCAGGCAACTATGCGCCTCATGCAGCGATTATGGCCGGCGGTATGGTTCCTCCGCTTGGTATCGCACTTGCAACAACAATTTTCCGAAACAAGTTCTCTCAGCGTGACCGTGAAGCAGGTATTACATGCTACTTCATGGGTGCTGCATTCGTAACAGAGGGAGCGATCCCGTTTGCTGCGGCTGATCCACTTCGCGTCATCCCAGCTGCTGTCGTTGGTGCAGCTGTTGCCGGCGGATTAACTGAATTCTTCCGTGTAACGCTTCCGGCACCTCACGGAGGAGTGTTCGTAGCCTTTATTACAAACCATCCGTTGCTTTACCTATTAAGTATCGTGATCGGTGCTGTCGTGATGGCAATTATCCTCGGCGTCGTTAAAAAACCTGTAACAGAGAAATAAGAAAAAAAGCGTCCTGATTCAAAAGGACGCTTTTTCTTTATCCTGCTCGCTGGAGCGCGGTTAAGTTATGTATTTTATTATCTTTTATGATAAAGTAAAAGAAGGGAAACAACTGACATAGCAATCGTCTAGGAGGAAACACTTTGACCGAGGAAAAAAACACGAAAACTGAAAAAACGGCGAAGAAAAAAACCAATACGTACTTGGAATGGGGAAAAGCGATTGTCATCGCGGTTCTGCTGGCTCTCCTGATCCGTCACTTTTTGTTTGAACCCTATTTAGTTGAAGGTTCATCTATGTATCCCACATTACATGATGGAGAAAGGCTGTTTGTGAATAAGACAGTCAACTATATCGGCGAGCTGAAGCGCGGAGATATCGTCATTATCAACGGGGAGACTTCGAAAATCCATTACGTAAAACGATTGATCGGAAAGCCCGGAGAAACCGTTCAAATGAAGGATGACACGCTTTATATAAACGGAAAAAAAGTAGCCGAGCCTTACTTGTCTAAAAACAAAAAGGAAGCAGAAAAACTTGGTGTCAGTCTGACAGGCGACTTTGGACCGGTTAAGGTTCCGAAAGGCAAATATTTTGTCATGGGAGATAACCGGCTGAATTCAATGGACAGCCGAAACGGGCTGGGACTGATTGCGGAAGACCGGATTGTCGGCACATCGAAGTTTGTCTTTTTCCCGTTTAACGAAATGCGTCAAACAAAATAAAAACGCCTTGCTGGCCTTTGGACAGCAGGCGTTTTTTAATTTGAAAAAGAAGCGACCAATGCAATGCATAATACAGTAATGAACACTGAACCGATAATGGCCAGTACACTGAAGAAAAGGTGAACCTGTTTGTTCTCTTTTCCGCGCTTTTCTAAAAGTCGTTTAGAGAAAATGTGCGAAAATATGTAAATTAGGGCTATTCCAATATATAGGCCGATATCTTTGGCGGTAAAGCCTGTTACGGCAAGGTAAAAACCCGTAAAAAAGATCAATAAACAGTATTCAGTAAGTGTTAAAAGCCTCAACGTGTTCCTCCATGAGAGTGTGTAATTTTCCAGCCGGATGCATTCTCTCTGTTCAATTGTAACATAGCCGGCCGGTTTGAGTGTATAAGTGTTTTCTCTCTTGTTTTATCAGGGAATCATTTCTCTTGCCCTGCATTCATGGTATACTTTTATTGATGATAGACATGATGGAGGATAATAAATGATTGCTGTAAATAATGTAAGCTTGCGGTTTGCGGATCGCAAGTTATTTGAAGATGTTAATATTAAGTTTACCCCAGGCAACTGCTATGGGTTAATTGGTGCAAATGGTGCCGGTAAATCAACGTTTCTGAAAGTGCTCTCAGGCGAAATCGAGCCTCAGACAGGCGATGTTCATATGAGTCCTGGTGAGCGTCTTGCCATCTTGAAGCAGAACCATTTTGAGTACGAAGAGTATGAAGTGCTGAAAGTGGTTATTATGGGCCACAAACGCCTGTATGAAGTCATGCAGGAGAAAGACGCCATTTACATGAAGCCTGATTTCTCAGACGAGGATGGAATTCGTGCTGCTGAGCTCGAAGGTGAATTTGCGGAGCTGAACGGATGGGAAGCGGAAAGTGAAGCTGCGATTCTTTTAAAAGGCCTTGGTATCTCAGAAGACCTTCATACGAAGAAGATGGAAGACCTTGGCGGTTCAGAGAAAGTAAAAGTGCTCTTAGCACAGGCATTATTCGGCAAGCCGGATGTTCTGCTGCTTGATGAACCGACGAACCACTTGGACCTTCAGGCGATTCAGTGGCTGGAAGAGTTTCTGATTAACTTCGAAAACACTGTTATTGTCGTATCCCATGACCGTCACTTTTTAAATAAAGTGTGTACGCACATTGCTGACCTTGATTTTAACAAGATCCAAATCTATGTCGGAAACTATGATTTCTGGTACGAATCAAGCCAGCTGGCGTTAAAGCTTTCTCAAGAAGCGAACAAGAAAAAAGAAGAGCAAATTAAACAGCTTCAAGAGTTTGTCGCTAGATTCAGCGCCAATGCGTCTAAATCTAAGCAGGCTACATCAAGAAAGAAACTTCTCGAAAAAATTACGCTGGATGATATTAAACCATCTTCCCGCCGCTATCCTTATGTTAACTTTACGCCTGAAAGGGAAATCGGAAATGATGTTCTTCGGGTGGAAGGCTTAACGAAAACAATCGATGGCGTAAAGGTGCTCGACAATGTCAGCTTTATTATGAATAGAGAAGATAAAATTGCTTTCACTGGCCGCAACGAATTGGCTGTTACTACGCTGTTTAAAATCATTTCCGGGGAAATGGAAGCTGACAGCGGAACGTTTAAATGGGGCGTTACGACATCTCAAGCGTATTTTCCAAAAGACAACAGCGAATATTTCGAAGGCAGTGATCTGAATCTTGTAGACTGGCTTCGCCAATATTCTCCTCATGACCAAAGTGAGAGCTTTTTACGCGGATTCTTAGGTCGCATGCTGTTCTCCGGAGAAGAAGTCCACAAAAAAGCAAATGTACTATCCGGGGGAGAAAAGGTTCGCTGTATGCTGTCGAAAGCGATGCTTTCTGGCGCTAATATTTTAATTTTAGATGAGCCGACCAACCATCTAGACTTAGAATCCATTACAGCGCTCAATAACGGCTTAATCAGCTTTAAAGGCGCTATGCTGTTCACTTCCCATGACCATCAGTTTGTACAGACAATTGCCAACAGAATTATAGAAATTACACCTAACGGCATCGTCGATAAGCAAATGAGCTATGATGAGTTCCTTGAAAATGCTGATGTGCAGAAAAAACTGGCTGAACTATACGCGTAATAAAAGAAGCAGAGATTCCTCTGCTTTTTTTTGATACATAGAGTTGAAAGGAGATCACAGCATGAAATGTTTAGTTGTCGGAGCAGGAGGAGTAGGCGGATATATTGGCGGTCGGCTTGCAGAGAAAGGCAATGATGTGACATTTCTCGTACGCCATAATAGAGCTGAGCAGTTAAAAGAAACCGGGCTTGTCATCCATAGTGAAAAGGGGGATGTATCATTTCAGCCCGCATTAATCAGTGCCGGAGAAACCGGGCATTTTGACATCGTTATCATTGCTTCTAAAGCATATTCACTTGGTCAGGTGATAGACGATGTCAAATCGTTTGTCGATCGCGAATCTGTCATTATCCCTTTCTTAAATGGGTACCGCCACTACGAGCAGCTGTTTACGGCATTTTCAAAAGAACAGGTGCTGGGCGGCTTGTGTTTTATAGAAAGTGCTCTAGACAATAAGGGAGAAATTCATCATACGAGTGCATCGCATCGTTTTGTATTCGGAGAGTGGAACGGTGAGCGTACGGAACGAATAACAGCGCTTGAAGAGGCATTTTCAGGCGTGAATGCAGAAGTCATTATCAGCGGGCATATCGAGAAGGACATTTGGAAAAAGTATCTGTTTATTGCGGCGCAAGCGGGGATCACAACGTTATTTCAAAGACCGCTTGGCCCGATCCTTGAGACAGAAGGCGGACGTCACACGGTCCAAACCCTTATTGCGGAAATTGGCGCTATTCTGCGAAAAGAAGGCGTTCCTGCAGATCCGGATCTTGAAGAAGAGAGCTTCCGTACGATGACAAGCATGTCTTATCATATGAAATCATCCATGCTTCGTGATATGGAAAACGGACAAACGACTGAAGGCGACCACCTGCACGGCTTTTTGCTTGAAAAAGCAAAGCGTTTATCTCTTGCAGCACCTATATTAGAAACGGTTTATGCCAATCTGCAAATGTATGAAGCAGAAAAATAAAAAGGAGGCGAAAAGCCTCCTTTTGTTTTATTTAAAAAGCCCAATTTCCGTTTCTGAAGATAGGCTCTCTTTTTCCGTCTGACGTAATTCCGTCAATATTCATATCCTTAGAACCAATCATAAAGTCCACGTGTGTAATGCTTTCATTTAAGCCTTCTTTAACAAGCTCCTCACGAGACATCTGTTTTCCGCCTTCAATGTTAAAGGCATATGCACTTCCGATCGCCAAATGATTTGACGCGTTTTCATCAAACAATGTGTTATAGAAAAGAATATTTGATTGTGATATAGGTGAATCGTATGGAACAAGCGCCACTTCACCTAAATAGTGAGAACCCTCATCTGTTTCCACCAGTTCTTTTAAAATGTCCTCACCTTTTTCGGCTTTAATATCGATTATACGGCCATTTTCAAACGTGAGGGTGAAGTTTTCAATAATATTTCCGCCATAGCTTAACGGTTTTGTGCTTGATACCACTCCGTCGACCCCGTCTTTTTGCGGAAGTGTGAATACTTCTTCTGTCGGCATATTGGCCATAAACTCATGGCCGCTTTCACTCACGCTTCCAGCACCAGCCCAAAGATGCTTCCTAGGGAGCTTAATTGTTAAATCAGTTCCTTCTGCTTGATAATGTAAAGCGGCATAATGCCTCTCGTTCAAATGGTCAACTTTTTCATGAAGATTTTGATCATGATTAATCCACGCTTGCACCGGGTTGTCTTCGTTTACGCGCGTCGCTTTAAAAATTTCTTCCCACAGAAGCTGAATCGCTTCCTCCTCTGATTTGCCTGGAAAAACTTTTTGAGCCCAGCCCGCTGACGCCGCACCTACGACAGTCCAGCTGACTTTGTCCGATTGAATATATTGTCTGTATGTATGTAATGCTTTGCCTGCTGCTTTTTGGAAGGCAGCAATCCGTTTAGAATCTACACCTTTTAGTAAGTCTGGGTTTGACGACACAACAGAGATGAAAGCGGCACCTTTTTTAGCAAGCTCTTCTCTGCCTTTTGCCTCCCATTCAGGGTATTCTTCAAAAGCTTCAAACGGCGCGAGTTCATATTTTAATTTGGCGACTTCGTCATCCTGCCAATTCACCGTGACATTTTTTGCACCTTTTTCATATGCATGTTTCACAATTAAGCGGACAAAATCCCGTACATCTGTTGAAGCATTTACGACTACATACTGGCCTTTTTGGACGTTTACCCCGACCTCTACAGCCAGCTGCGCATATGTATTTAATTTCTGTGAAAATGAATCCATGAATTATTCCTCCTTAAGCTTTTTTCTCATCATATCAAATATGATCCTATAAAGGAAAGAAAGGAGGCCAAAGTGAAAAACCCAAAACAACATGTCTTGGGTCTTTCGATATTACGGATGATTCAGTTTTACAGTGCCGCCTGCAGGCGAATGAGGCATATTTGCTAAAGAAATGCTCATGCCTCCAAGAATAATTCCGCTTAAAATGGCTGCGATCGCTACTCTTCTTCCTAAATCTCTTAGCATCAGTTTCCTCCTTAACGTTTCTCCATTTCCCACAATATGAAGGGAATGAGGAAAAAAGAAGCAAGAAATTTGCTGTATGTGAGATTTTTTTCAGGAAAAGACTATTTAACCGCCTTTTGAAGCTTATCAATCACTTCTAAAGAACGGCCGGTGCCGATTGCGACACATTCAAGCGGGGTTTGCGCCACGTGTACAGGCACGACAATCTCTTCTGTGAGCCATTCTTTAATCCCGTTAAGGAGCGCGCCGCCGCCTGTTAAAATAACGCCGCGGTCAACAATATCTCCGCTTAATTCAGGCGGGCAGTCCTCAAGTGTAGCTCTGATGGCTTCGAGAATATGGAGGAGAGATTCACGCATTGCATCTTGAATTTCATTAGATTGAAGCATAATGGTTTTTGGAAGGCCTGTCACGAGGTCGCGTCCCCGAATTTCCATTGCTTCAGGAACATGCTCAATCAGGGCATGGCCAATTTCCATTTTTACCTGCTCAGCTGTGCGTTCGCCGATCAGTAAATTGTATTTTTTCCGGACGAAAGAAACGATATCCTCATCAAGCTGGTCTCCGCCTATTCTGATAGAGTGGCAGGAAACAACGCCGCCGAAGGAAATAATCGCGACTTCCGTCGTCCCACCGCCGATGTCTACCACCACATTGGCAACCGGCTCATCGACCGGCAAATCCGCTCCGATCGCTGCTGCTACTGGCTCTTCAATTAAATGGACGTTTTTCGCGCCGCAATTTTTCACCGCATCACTGATGGCGCGGCGTTCTACTGCGGTTGAGCCTGAAGGTGTGCAAACGACTACGTTCGGTTTTCTGAACGACATGCCGATGCTTTTTGCGGCTTTTTTCATAATGTGTTTTAGCAGATCGGTTGTCATATCATAGTCTGCGATTACGCCATCTTTCATTGGTCTGACAGCGACAATTTTTCCCGGTGTTTTACCGATCATGTTTTTCGCGTCAGCCCCGATCGCAAGAACTGCTTTTGTCGTTGTATCCACTGCGACAACAGATGGTTCATTTAAGATAATCCCTTTATTTTTGCTGTAAACAAGTATATTAGCTGTTCCTAAGTCAATCCCGATTTCAGTTGATTGAAACATGTTTTCACCCAATCTTTATCCTGATTTTATATGATTCTACATTTAAAGTTTCTAAGAAATGAAGCGATTTTTGGGGGTGTGCGTCGGTAAAGAAATGTTTTTGTAAAAAATCGCGGAACTGTGTAACAGAAGTAATACATTTTTCGGTTTTATGGAAAAAATATCTTGTACTTCTTTATAGAAAGCGGGAAACTTTTTCTAAGTTTCGTACGTCTACGATATATTGAGGTACATCCTTAAACATTACATGAGAAAAGAAACATTTAAAGGAAGAAGGGTTTTTATGAAATCAATAGGTGTTGTAAGAAAAGTAGATGAATTAGGGCGTATTGTCATGCCGATAGAATTAAGACGGGCACTTGATATTGCTATAAAAGACAGTATTGAGTTTTTTGTTGACGGAGAAAAAATTATCTTGAAAAAGTACAAACCTCATGGCGTCTGTTTAATGACCGGAGAAATCACTTCAGAAAATAAAGAATACGGCAACGGTAAAATTACGTTAAGTCCTGAAGGTGCACAGCTGCTTCTCGAAGAAATTCAAGCCGCTTTAAAAGAATAATATCATGTTTGAAAAAGGCGGAGCGATATCATCTCCGTCTTTTTTCGTGCCAATTTCTGATTACCGCCCCTAAGATATGACATCATGAACATTAGGTAATGAATGATTTGGGATACTTTACATATTTTACTCAATTATTTGTCGAAGAATGGTACAATAAGTAGAGAAACACAAGCGGCAGGTGGTCATATGAGAAAATATCAAGCTCGTATCATTTCCATCATTTTGGCAATGATTTTTATAATGTTTTGGGATTATTTATTTTATTTTATAGGCAAAAACCCGATTAATTGGCCTGTTGATATTGTGTATACTGCAGTCACGCTGGTAAGTGTCTGGATGCTGGCTTATTATATTGATGAGAAACAGCAGCTGGTTAAGAAAATGAAGGATAATGAATGGAAGTATAAACAGCTTTCTGAAGAAAAAAACCGCATCATGGATAATTTGCAGGAAATCGTATTTCAAACGAATGCAAAAGGCGAAATTACATATTTAAACCAAGCGTGGGCATCCATAACCGGCTTTTCAATCAGTGAATGTATGGGAACGATGTATAATGATTACTTCATAAAAGAAAAGCACGTAGCCGACCACATTAACAGCCAAATTCAAAACAAAGCGTCTTCTGGCATGTTTACGGCAAAATACGTGAAAAAGAGCGGCACGATTTTTTGGGGAGAAGTTCATTATAAACTTTACTACGACCGAGATGACCAATTTACAGGCAGCCTGGGTACAATGTCAGATATTACTGAGCGGAAAGAGGCTGAAGATGAGCTCATTGAGATTAATGAACGGCTGGCGAGAGAATCTCAAAAACTGTCAATCACGAGTGAACTTGCCGCTGGCATTGCACACGAGGTCAGAAACCCTTTAACATCTGTCAGCGGTTTCCTTCAGATTATGAAAACACAATATCCGGACAGAAAAGGCTATTTTGACATCATCTTTTCAGAGATTAAAAGAATCGATTTGGTGCTCAGTGAGCTGTTGCTGCTTGCAAAACCGCAGGCGGTCACATTTAAAATGCATCAGCTCAACGAGATCCTGAAACAAGTCACGACATTGCTTGATACCAATGCTATTCTGTCCAATATCGTCATAGAAAAAAATTTCAAAGAGACAGATGGCTGTATGATTAACGGAGACGAAAATCAGCTGAAGCAGGTCTTTATCAATATCATTAAAAATGGGATTGAGGCAATGCCAAAAGGCGGTGTCGTAACCATTTCGACTGCTAAAACAGCCTCTCATGCAGTGATAAGCGTCAAAGATGAAGGGTACGGCATGCCGAAGGAAAAGCTGAAACAGATTGGCAAACCTTTTTATTCAACAAAAGAAAAGGGAACCGGACTCGGACTTGCCATTTGTTTGAGAATTTTGAAAGAACATGACGGGGAATTGAAAATCGAAAGTGAAGCTGGAAAAGGCAGCGTCTTTCAAGTTGTTTTGCCTTTAACTTCAGACAGCTGAGAGGGGAAAAATGAAGATGAACTCGCTTCTGTTTGTATACGGGACATTAAGAAAACATGAAGAAAATCATCATCTGCTTGCACAATCGGCATGTATCAGTGAGCAGGCCAGAACGAAGGGATGTCTGTTTGCTGCAAAAGAGGGGCCCGCAGCCGTTTTTGAAGATGAGGGCTATATATGCGGCGAGGTATATGAAGCAGATGAATTGTGTATACATAAGCTCGATCAATTTTATCAAGGCTATGATAAACAAACGGTGCTTGTAGAAACGGATGCCGGGATCAAAAAAGCGCTTGTTTATTTTATGAACAAAGACGAGTGTGCCGGCTTTCCGATAATAAGCAGCGGCGACTGGAAAGAACATCAGATGATCAGTAAATCGCAAAATCCTGTTTATTATTTTGCCTATGGGTCCTGCATGGACAATGCCCGCTTTCAAAAGGCAGGAGTCGATCACTATTTTCAAGATCCAGTGGGAAGAGCTGTTTTAAAAGGTTATACAACCCGCTTCACCCTAAAAAGGGAAGACGGCTCAAGAGCGGATATGATAGAAGACGGAGGAACAACAGAAGGCGTTTTATATCGTATTCCTTTCTCTGCTCTCTCCTATCTGTATAAAAGGGAAGGCGTTGAATCTCTTACGTATCGGCCGGCATTTGTAGACGTTGAGGCAGGCGGAAGGCGCTACACAGACTGCTTAACTTTTCTCGTCCTCCAAAAAGAAGCGGAAACTGCCCCACCTCAGCACTATCAGATTGAAATTGAACGCGGAGCGGAGCTGTATTTGTCACCGGGGTTTGCTGAAAAGCTCAAGCAGCATATGAATTCGCTTCCAAAAGGGTAACGAAATTAACACTGTTACAAAAGAATATGATAAAATTTGATCAATATGAAGTCAGGTAAAGGAGCACCATTATGAAAAAAGAATTTGCGGTAATTGGACTAGGCCGTTTTGGTGGCAGTATTTGCAAAGCATTAAGCGAAGAAGGCGTCGAAGTTATGGCGATGGATATCGATGAAGATAAAGTCAACGAGTATGCCAAGATCGCATCCCACGCCGTTATCGGTGATTCAACAGACGAATCTGTCCTGAAAAATTTGGGTCTGCGAAATTTTGACCACGTTATTGTTGCAATCGGAGAAAATATTCAAGCGAGTATTTTAACGACTCTCATTCTGAAAGAACTTGGCGTTCATACCATTACAGTTAAGGCACAGAATGATTATCACGAAAAAGTGCTGTCTAAAATCGGTGCAGATCACATCGTCCACCCAGAACGCGATATGGCAAAACGAATTGCACATAACATCGTGTCCAACAACGTACTTGATTATTTGGAGCTGTCTGAAGAGCATAGTCTTGTTGAAATCGTAGCTAACAGCCGTCTGGCTGGAAATACGCTTCTCGATTTAGATATTCGTGCGAAATACGGTATTAACATCGTAGCCATCAAAAGGGGCAAGGAAGTCATCGTATCACCTCTTGCGACGGAAGTTATACATCAAGAAGATATTCTCATCGTCATTGGATCAGTTACAGACATTTCCCGTTTTGAAAAAAGAGTTCTTCATACAAAATAGCAGTAAAACAAGCCGTCCCCAAAGGGCGGTTTTTAATATTATCAGAATATAACAACTTTAATGAAATGAGCGTCAATTTCCTAAAATTTTATTGACTAAGCATAGGCGTTCCGATAGCATATTGTACCATATAATAAAAAAGAGGAGGGGCCTATTTGAATAAAGAAGAGCTGGTCAATAGGCTGAATGCTTCAGCCCGAAGACAAAAAGCTGATATCGTCATTAAGAACGGAAAAATCATGGACGTATATAATCAAGAGTGGATATATGAAGATATTGCGATTACAGATGGAGTCATTGTAGGCCTCGGCGAGTATGAAGGCGAAAATATCATTGATGCAGAGGGACAAATGATTGTTCCGGGTTTTATTGATGGACATGTACATATTGAGTCATCAATGGTTACACCAATAGAGTTCGCTAAAGCGGTACTACCGCATGGCGTGACGACCGTTGTTACCGATCCGCATGAGATCGCGAATGTATCTGGGGAAAAAGGGATTGCATTCATGATTGAACAGGCTCGGCAAACACCGCTGAATATCCATTTTATGCTCCCCTCCAGTGTGCCTGCCGCAAGCTTTGAGCGATCAGGCGCAGTGCTCAAAGCTGCCGATTTAAAGCCTTTTTACGAAGAGGAAGAAGTATTGGGGCTGGCTGAAGTTATGGATTATGTGTCGGTTCAGCAGGCTGAAGAAGATATGGTTCAGAAACTGCTCGATGCCCGTGTTGCAGGAAAGCGGATAGACGGTCATTTGGCGGGTTTATCTACAGACCTCATTAACATATATAGAACCGCATTGGTCTTAAACGATCATGAAGTAACGACGAAGGAAGAAGCCCTTGATCGTATTAGAAGGGGAATGTATGTGATGATGCGTGAAGGGTCAGTCGCAAAAAACACTCTCAATGTGCTGCCGGCTGTGAATGAAAAGAACGCGCGCCGTTTCTTCTTCTGTACGGATGATAAGCATGTGGATGATTTATTGTCAGAGGGTAGTGTGAATCATCAGGTGAAAATGGCGATTCAAGCCGGACTAAATCCGTTTTTAGCCTATCAATTAGGAAGCCTTAACGCAGCCGAATGCTATGGATTAGATACAAAGGGAGCGATTGCCCCAGGTTTTGACGCTGATTTGCTCTTTGTATCTGATCTGGAAAACGTCACTGTCACAATGACGATGGTAAAAGGACAGACTGTTGCTGAAGGCAGCAAAGCAATCTATCAAGATTGTGCTTCAACGGCGGCACCAGAACCAGCACTGCTTGATTCTGTTAAGCTTGCTGCTCCTCTTAACAAACAGAATTTTTATATGCCGATTGATTCAAAGCAGCAGATCAATGTGATTCAAATCATTCCAAATCAGCTTGAAACACGATTGATACATGTCGAGGCACCTAATGCTCGCGATTTTGAGTCTGACATTGAGCTCGATTTGTTAAAGATTGCAGTTGTTGAGCGGCATAATGGTTTAAAAGAAATCGGGCTTGGTGTTGTGAAAGGATTTGGATTTAAGAGCGGAGCGATTGCTACAACCATCTCGCACGATTCCCATAATATGATTGCAGTCGGAACAAATGATGCCGATATCGCGGCTGCAGTTAATAAGCTGCAGGAAATTGGCGGAGGATTAACGGTCATAAAAAATGGAGAAGAGCTTCATTCAGTTCCGCTGCCGATCGCGGGGTTATTATCCGACCAATCTGCAGAACAGGTGAATCAAAGCTTACTGACGCTGCATGATAAATTGTCGTTAATCGGTTTCACAGGCGAGTTTAATCCATTTTTGACGCTGTCGTTTTTAGCATTGCCTGTCATTCCTGATATCAAAATGACGACAACGGGATTATTTGATGTAAAGTCATTTCAGCATATTGCATTGCAATAAAAAAGATGCACTCCAAAGTGAGTGCATCTCAGCATGTCGACAAACCCTCGCATTCGTTGTCAGGCCTGCGCTTCGGTGCTCACGAATTTCAACATTCGCTGTGCTCCGATGCTCGCCCTTCCTAGAATTCAAGGGTTTTCAATCACGCTGAAAAGATGACAAAATCCTAAAACTAAAAATCGTTTTAGGATTTTGTCAACAATCTAAGATGCACTCCTAAGAGAGTGCATCTTTTTTTAAACCTCCATAATGATCGGAAGGATCATCGGACGGCGTTTCGTTTTTTCATATAAGAACGGCGCAAGCGTGTCTGTAATCTCATTTTTGATTTCAGACCATTGAGTCGTTTTTCGTTCCATCACTTTTTGTAAGTGGTTTGAGATAAGCTCTTGAGCGTCATTGATCAAGTCGCCAGATTCTCTCATGTACACAAATCCTCTGGAAATCAAATCAGGTCCCGCTGAAATCTTAAAGCCATCCATGTCAATGCTGACAACCACAATGACAAGACCTTCTTCAGAAAGAATTCTGCGGTCACGAAGCACGATATTCCCAATATCACCGATACCGCTTCCGTCAATGTATACTGAACCAGACGGGATTTTGCCGGCAACTGAAGCTTCATCGCCTTTAAGCGCCAATACTTCACCATTATCCATGATAAAGCAGTTTTCTTCAGGGATGCCGCAATCTGTTGCAAGTTTGACATGCATCTTTTGCATTCTATACTCACCGTGAATCGGCATGAAGAATTTAGGCTTGATTAAACGAAGCATCAGCTTCTGTTCTTCCTGTCCGCCGTGACCGGATGTATGGATATCATTAAGAGGTCCGTGAATAACCTCGGCCCCCGCACGATACAGCTGGTTGATCGTCCGGCTCACGCTGATTGTGTTGCCTGGGATAGGGGATGAAGAAAATACGACTGTATCCCCAGGATTAATTGAAATCTGGCGGTGTGTGCCGTTTGCAATTCTTGATAATGCCGCCATCGGTTCCCCTTGGCTTCCTGTACATAAAATTGTTACTTTATTGGCAGGCAAACGATTGATTTCGTTATGCTCAATAAATGTATTTTTAGGACAGTTAATATATCCGAGAGTTTGTCCGATTTCGATAGCCGATTCCATACTGCGTCCAAATACGGCAACTTTTCTTCCATTTATTACAGCAGCCTCAATTACCTGCTGCAAGCGATGGATATTCGACGCAAATGTAGCGAAGATAATTCGGCCGTCTACCTTGCGGAAAATGTCATGAATGCTTTCTCCGACACGGCGTTCAGACATAGTGAACTCTGGGTTCTCACTGTTTGTGCTGTCTGAAAGGAGGCACAGAACGCCTTCTTTTCCGATTTCGGCCATTTTCGTCAAGTTTGCTGGCTCGCCGACTGGAGTAAAGTCGAATTTGAAATCTCCAGTATGTACGATGTTTCCTGGCGGCGTCTTTACAACTATACCGTATGAATCCGGAATACTATGTGTTGTTCTGAAGAATGACACAGCCGTTTTGCGGAACTTTACGATATCATCTTCACCGATAATGTTCAGTTTCGTCTGTCTTAATAATCCATGCTCTTCTAGTTTATTCCGAAGTAAGCCGATCGCGAGTTTACCGCCGTAAACAGGAATATTCACTTGTCTGAGCAGGTACGGAATACCGCCGATGTGGTCTTCGTGCCCGTGGGTGATAAAAAGCCCTTTAATTTTATCTTCATTTTTGACTAAATACGTGTAATCAGGGATAACGTAGTCAATGCCGAGCAGTTCATCCTCGGGAAACTTGATCCCCGCATCAATCAGCACAATTTCATCCTGAAATTGAACTGCGTACGTATTTTTACCGATTTCGCCCAAACCTCCGAGGGCGAAAACAGCAGTCTGATCATTTTTTACAAATTTCATACCGCTCATAACTCCAATACTTTAAAATTTTCGCTCTGTTGTTCATATTCTAAAAATGCACCATCAACAGGTGTGATAAACTCAATATTAAATTTCTTCTCTTTCAGCTTTGTTCTGACGTCACGTTCAGATACGCCTTCAACATAAAGTGAATCTGTCTTTTCCCGAACAGGTACTTCGTCAGCCTTTTCTTGATAAAATACCTTATAAATCATCCAAATCTCTCCTTAAATGCCGTATGTTAGACTCGCTTACTCTATTATATTCGAAAACGGAATATAAGGAAAGCCTTGAGCAAAATAAGGATCTCTCGAAAAGTGAAAGATCCCTTGTCAGGCAATGGCTTTCTTGCGGAGCATTCCGTTCCATTGCCTTCTGAGTTTCTTTCTTAATTTGCGCAGCATTTGTCAGTCCCTCCTTTTATAAACATTTGTCCAGAGTTCTTTTATACAAATAGTATACGGAGGTTGAGGAAGACTTTTCGTGGTTATTAATGGAATTTAATATGATTTTTGAATGAAATAGTTTGCTGAATGGCAATCTTTTTGTATGATGAGGGTGGGAATTGCAGATCAAGACGATAAAGGGGAAGTTACAATGGATTCAAAATTAATCTTTTTTGATATTGACGGTACGATATATGATCATGACAAGAATATACCGGATAGTACGAGAAAAACGGTAGCGGAGCTGCAACGCCAAGGGCATCATGTGTTTATTGCCAGCGGGCGGTCTCCTTTTTTGGTTAAGCCGATTTTGGAGGAGCTGGGCATACACTCATTTATCTCCTATAATGGGCAGTATGTTGTCTTTGAAAATCAAGTAATTTATAAAAATCCGCTGTCTGAGGAGGCAATCAGGCGATTATTAAAGCAGGCGGGAGAGGGCAAACATCCTGTCGTGTTTATGGCTGAGGACACGATGAAAGCGACTGTTGCGGATCACCCTCATGTTTTGGAGGGAATCGGCAGCCTTAAAACCGATTATCCAGAAACTGATGACCTTTTCTATGAAGGTAAAGAAATTTTTCAGCTTCTTTTATTTTGCCAGGATGAAGAAGAAAAAGCTTATGCCGCTTTTCCTGAATTTGATTTAGTGCGCTGGCATGAGTATTCGACTGATGTTCTGCCGCATGGAGGTTCGAAGGCGGAAGGGATCAAAAAAGTGATCGAGCGTCTACCGTTTGATATCAGCGATACATATGCTTTCGGCGACGGATTAAACGATCTGCAAATGATTGAGTATGTCGGGACAGGTGTAGCTATGGGGAATGCTGTTCCTGAATTGAAAGAAATCGCGGACTTTGTAACAAAGCCAGTAGACGAGGATGGAATTGCATACGCTGTGAAAGAATTAGGACTTTTAAAATAAAGAAACGGCTGGCACTGTGCCAGCCGTTTTTCTTTTTAGCGCTCAATCGCGATTGCATTTTCAGGTTCTTTGAAAGGATTCTCCTTATCAATATGATCATAGAACATAACGCCGTTCAAATGATCAATCTCGTGCTGAAACACAATAGCCGGAAATCCTTTTAAACGGATATCAATGTTTTCGCCTTCAAGGGTTGTTCCTTTTACTCTGACGCGAGCATAGCGGGGAACATAACCGGGAATCGCTTCATCAACAGACAGGCAGCCCTCGCCGCTTGTTAAGTAGCTTTTTTCAACAGAATGGCTGACGATCTTAGGATTAAACAAAGCATAGCTGTATAACTTACCGGAAGCATCTTCCGCATGAACAGCGATCATTCGTTTTTTGATATTAATTTGAGGAGCTGCGAGCCCTACGCCTGGACGCAGCTTGTATTTTTCGGCAAATTCCGGATTTTGGCTGTTCTTAACGAATTCGATCATGTCGGCCAGCTGCTGTTTTTCTGCATCAGTCGGAGGCAGCTCAACAGGTTCGGCTGTCTCTCTGAGGGCTGGATGGCCGTCACGTACGATGTTTTCCATAGTAATCAAGAAACTTCACTCCTAAAGCTTAATATGTAAATTATATCGGATTTCTTCACAAAGGTGCAACGAAACAAATGACCAGCCGAAGATGGCTGGTCAAGTTCAAGCTGTGTAATTAGCAACAGCCTCCGCCTAAATAAGCAGCTCCGACAATGATTAACAGAATGAATAAAACAACGATTAGCGCAAAGGTGCGGCCGTAGCCATAACCGCCATATCCGTAACCACCATAACTGCAGCAGCCTCCGCCGTAACCATATCCATACATATTACAAAACCTCCTCTTTTAATTACGCCAGAGCCTTTAGAAGTAGGCATAGCGTCTACTATAACCTATGTAAAAACAAAAAAGTTGTATGGTCATCTGTCCTGATTTTTCATTTTTTGATTTGATTTCAGAGCTGCCTCATACAGGTACAGCTATTGCCAAACGTCCCCATGGATTTTATAGTAGAAACTGTCAAGATTGGGGGATTTAACGTGAAAGACGCAATAAAACGGCGGCCTGGAATGAAAATCGGAGCTTTTTGTGCGATGACACTGATATTAACAGGATGCATGGGACAAGACCCGGTTGATTCACTTCATCATTCATTAGAAAAAGCCGCGGAATCGGAAAAGCCGTTTCTAGAAGAACAGAAAACGCTCGAAGAATTAGAGGCGAAGGAAAATCAGCTTTACGATGATGTTATGAAGCTCAATATGGATGATTATAAAAAAATTGTTGCTTTATCTAACGAAGCGCTAGAAAATGTCAGCAAGCGTGAAGAACATCTGAAGATTGAAAATGACAGCATCAAAAAATCGGAATCAGAATTTGAGGAAGCAAAAACGTCTGCTGAACAAATTAAGGATAAACACATAAAAGAAAAGGCTGATGCCGCAGCAAGCCATATGAAGAAGAGATATACATCATACGGCTCCATGTATGAAGAATATAAAAAAGCGCTTCAACTTAATAAAAAGCTGTATATGCAGCTGAAAGATAAAGACTTGGCACGAGATGATCTGGACAAGCAGATCGATAAAGTCAATGCTTCTTATGAAAAGGTCCTTAAATACAGCGGAGAATTTAATGAACAAACAGAAAAATATAATAATGCCCGGGAAGATCTATATGATGCCGCAGGCTATCACGTGAAAAAGAGCTGACTTTGAACAGCTCTTTTTTTTAATAAACGCGACGCCAATTTCATTCAAAATTTTCATTTCTATTGTAGTACAGTGTAGTGGTGTATACTAGTACAGTTTTGGGTACAGCTGGCATCTGTTTTTTTATTGAAAATGTAAAGCGAATACATTTATTGAAAATCAGCGATGAAAACGATTGACGGCTCTTCTTTATTTGGTGTAAACTAATCCATGTTAAGCGGTGTTGTATTAGTTTTTTACAACTTCGAAATAATACAGTTCAAAGCAGAGTGTAACTATCCTACATAAAGGTTTTGGCAAACTGGGGATCGGCTAAAATATATACGACTTACTGCTAATACTTTAGGGTACCCTAAGTTTGTATGTATAAAAGGAATGCACGTCTAATGACTGTTTAAAAGAAAGGAAGAGGTGACTTAGTATGGCTGCAAAAACGAAAAAAGCTATCGTTGATAGTAAAAAGCAATTTGATGCCATTAAGAAGCAGTTCGAAACGTTCCAAATTTTAAATGAAAAGGGAGAAGTCGTGAATGAAGCGGCGATGCCTGATTTAACAGATGATCAATTAAAAGAGCTAATGCGCCGCATGGTATTTACGCGTGTGCTTGATCAGCGCTCTATCTCATTAAACCGTCAAGGACGTCTCGGATTCTACGCTCCTACTGCGGGTCAAGAAGCTTCTCAGATTGCAACGCATTTCGCGCTTGAAAAAGAAGACTTTGTTCTTCCTGGATACCGTGATGTGCCTCAGTTAATTTGGCACGGCCTTCCATTATATCAAGCGTTTCTTTTCTCTCGCGGACATTTCAGAGGAAACCAAATGCCTGATGATGTGAATGCCCTTTCTCCACAAATCATTATCGGTGCTCAATACATTCAAACTGCCGGTGTTGCGCTAGGTCTTAAAAAACGCGGTAAGAAAGCTGTCGCAATCACTTACACTGGTGACGGCGGAGCTTCACAAGGGGACTTCTACGAAGGAATTAACTTTGCCGGCGCTTATAAAGCACCTGCAATCTTCGTAGTACAAAACAACCGCTACGCGATTTCAACTCCGGTTGAAAAACAATCTGCGGCTGAAACAATTGCACAAAAAGCAGTAGCTGCAGGTATTGTCGGCGTACAAGTAGACGGAATGGATCCGCTTGCTGTATACGCTGCAACTGCTGAAGCACGCGAGCGCGCAATCAACGGCGAAGGCCCGACACTGATTGAAACACTTACATTCCGTTACGGCCCGCACACAATGGCTGGTGACGATCCGACTAAATATCGTACAAAAGAAATCGAAAATGAGTGGGAACAAAAAGATCCGCTTGTACGCTTCCGTGCGTTCCTTGAAAACAAAGGCTTATGGTCTGAAGAAGAAGAAGCAAAAGTAATTGAGGATGCGAAAGAAGAAATTAAACAAGCGATCAAAAAAGCTGATGCTGAGCCGAAGCAAAAAGTAACTGATTTAATGAAAATCATGTACGAAAAAATGCCTCACAACCTTGAGGAGCAATTTGAAATTTATACACAGAAGGAGTCGAAGTAAGCCATGGCGCAAATGACAATGATTCAAGCAATCACGGATGCGTTACGCACAGAACTGAAAAATGACGAAAATGTCTTAGTTTTCGGAGAAGACGTTGGTGTTAACGGCGGCGTATTCCGTGCGACAGAAGGATTGCAAAAAGAATTCGGTGAAGACCGTGTGTTTGACACGCCACTTGCTGAATCTGGTATCGGCGGTCTTGCCCTTGGTTTAGGCTTAAACGGCTTCCGTCCGGTAATGGAAATCCAATTCTTCGGATTTGTTTACGAAGTAATGGATTCAGTTTCTGGCCAAATGGCTCGTATGCGCTACCGTTCTGGCGGACGCTGGACTTCACCTGTAACAATTCGTTCTCCGTTCGGCGGCGGCGTTCATACTCCTGAGCTTCACGCTGACAGCTTAGAAGGTCTTGTTGCACAACAGCCTGGTATCAAAGTTGTTATTCCATCAACTCCTTACGATGCCAAAGGACTTTTAATTTCTGCGATCAGAGACAATGATCCTGTTGTTTTCTTAGAGCACATGAAGCTTTACCGTTCTTTCCGTCAGGAAGTTCCTGAAGAAGAATACACAATTGAGCTTGGTAAAGCTGACGTAAAACGTGAAGGTACTGACCTTTCAATCATCACTTACGGCGCAATGGTTCATGAATCATTAAAAGCTGCCGAGGAGCTTGAAAAAGACGGCATTTCTGCTGAAGTTGTCGACCTTCGCACTGTAAGCCCGCTTGACATTGATACAATCATCGCATCTGTAGAAAAAACAGGACGCGCGATTGTTGTTCAAGAGGCACAAAAACAAGCCGGAATTGCTGCAAATGTAGTAGCAGAAATTAATGACCGTGCGATCTTAAGCTTGGAAGCACCTGTACTTCGCGTGGCTGCGCCTGATACAGTATTTCCTTTCTCTCAAGCGGAGAGCGTATGGCTTCCAAACCATAAAGATGTTCTTGAAACAGCAAGAAAAGTACTTGAATTTTAATCAAACTGCATAATCGAGAGGGAAGATGAACGTTTTCCCTCTATTATATATCTGTTTCAATGCTTACGTTGTAAACTTTAAAATTGCTTAATCAAACTAGGAGGTCGAGAACTGTGGCATTTCAATTTAAACTTCCAGATATCGGGGAAGGTATCCACGAAGGCGAAATCGTAAAATGGTTTGTCAAGCCTAACGATGAGGTAGATGAGGATGATGTACTGGCTGAAGTCCAAAATGATAAAGCAGTAGTAGAAATTCCTTCACCTGTTAAAGGAAAAGTATTAGAATTAAAAGTTGAAGAGGGAACGGTTGCAACTGTTGGACAAACGATCATTACGTTTGATGCACCTGGTTACGAAGACCTTCAATTTAAAGGCAGCGAAGAGTCAGATGATGCGAAAACTGAAGCACAAGTTCAGTCAACAGCAGAAGCTGGACAAGACGTTGCGAAAGAAGAGCAAGCTCAAGAGCCTGCAAAAGCAACTGGCGCAGGACAGCAGGATCAAGCTGAAGTTGACCCGAACAAACGCGTGATCGCTATGCCTTCTGTACGTAAATATGCTCGTGAAAAAGGCGTAGACATCCGTAAAGTTACTGGTTCAGGGAACAACGGACGTGTTGTAAAAGAAGATATCGACAGCTTTGTAAACGGAGGAGCGCAAGAAGCTGCGCCGCAAGAAACAGCTGCACCACAAGAAACAGCTGCTAAACCGGCTGCTGCACCAGCTCCAGAGGGCGAATTCCCAGAAACACGCGAAAAAATGAGCGGTATCCGTAAAGCAATTGCGAAAGCGATGGTTAACTCTAAACACACAGCTCCTCACGTAACGTTAATGGACGAAGTGGACGTAACAAACCTTGTTGCACATCGTAAACAGTTCAAACAGGTTGCTGCTGATCAAGGAATCAAGCTGACTTACTTGCCTTACGTTGTAAAAGCTCTTACATCTGCACTGAAAAAATTCCCTGTTTTAAACACGTCAATTGACGATAAAACAGAAGAAGTAG
>NZ_JAVAXX010000085.1:0-22234 GCF_042709275.1 Bacillus sp. LR_5
TGTGTTCTCGTCGAGCTGACAAAAGTTATTATATACAGGTTACACCCTCTTTGTAAAGAGAAAAATTAAATTTTTTATTTTCAAACTTTTTAACGCCTTTTTTAACTGAAAAAGCCTCCCAACATTGATCATTTCTTTTACGATAGAGACAAGCGAATCAAGAGAGGAGAAACCAATATGATACTAGTCAGCTCTTGCCTTGGCGGCATCGAATGCAGATATAACGGCTCTCACGCCGCATCAGAGAAAATCAGAAAACTCATCGATGAAAATGAAGCAGTCATGGCTTGTCCTGAGCTTCTCGGCGGCTTTTCAACTCCTCGTGAACCTGCAGAAATCATCGGAGGCACCGGCGAGGATGTTCTCAATGGAACCGCAAAAATCGTGACAGCTTCAGGAGAAGATGTAACAGAATTATATATGGAAGGCGCCGCTAAAACATTAGCTTACGCAAAAGAAATCAATGCCTCTGCCGTCATATTAAAAGAAAACAGTCCGTCGTGCGGAAGCAGTTTTATCTATAACGGCACTTTCTCCGGCCAAAAAATCGCCGGCAGCGGAGTGACCGCCGCACTGTTAAAACGAGCGGGCTACCATGTCATTTCGGAAAACCAGTTAGACGACATATTGTAAGGAGGGCAACCACATGACTCAAGACATTTCTTTATCCTTCTATAAGCCTGAACATTTGCCGGAGCTCCAATCATTTACGCTAAAAAACGATGACAAACGCTTTACCTCTCTCCCCAAAGAGGTGCTGACTCAGGCCCTGAGCATACGGGACCGGTATCCGGTTGTCATCTTAAAAGACGATTTGCCTGTCGGTTTTTTCATTTTACATACATCAAAAGAAACGCTTGCTCCGTATTCTAACAATCCATTCGCTTTACTGCTCAGCTCCCTGTCCTTACACGCAGTGCATCACGGAAAAGGCTATGCAAAAAAAGCAATGCTTCAGCTTCCCTCTTTTGTGAGCGGTTATTTTCCATGGTGCGATGAAATTATTTTGGCCGTCAATCATCTCAACACACGCGCAAAGCACCTTTATATGAAAAGCGGGTTCCTTGATAAAGGACGGCGAAGAATCGGACCGCTTGGAGAGCAGCTGATCCTTCATTACTTCTTATAGTCTTGGGTGAAATAAAATTTCAACAATTTTAAAACATAGTTGAAATATCATAACAGAAATGAATATACTGAATATTGAGATATATTATTTTTAAACAGGGGGCCTCCTCATGTCAAAATCATTAAACCTTCACCGTCTTACAACGGAATCACGCAATAGCCAAACAGCTGAAATCCACAAAGCAAACACACTCGGCATCCTCAAAATGATCAACAACGAAGATTTGAAAGTCGCAGCCGCCGTTCAGCAGGTTCTCCCCGATATCAAAACAGCTGTAGACTGCGCCTACGACTCGTTTCAAAATGGAGGCCGGCTTATATACACAGGCGCCGGTACAAGCGGCAGACTCGGTGTCATGGATGCTGTAGAATGTCCTCCCACCTACAGCGTAAGCCCAGATCAGGTTATCGGAATCATGGCTGGCGGATCTAAAGCATTTTTGCAGGCAGCAGAGGGCATTGAAGACAGTGAAAAAGCAGGAGCCGAAGATTTAAAAAACATACAACTCACTTCAAACGACACCGTCATTGCCATCGCAGCAAGCGGCCGTACACCTTATGCCGCAGGCGCCCTAACATACGCCCGTAAAGTCGGAGCCCACACCATCGCCCTTACATGTAATGAAAATTCCGCCATCAGCAAGGAGGCGGATCACAGCATCGAGGTTGTCGTCGGACCTGAGGCCATTACAGGATCAACACGTATGAAAGCCGCAACTGCTCATAAAATGATTCTAAACATGATATCCACGGCAGTCATGGTCAAAATCGGCAAGGTTTACGAAAACTTGATGGTAGACGTCAATGTCAGCAACAAAAAACTAAAAGAACGGGCCATCAGCATCATCCAAAGCCTCACAAACGCTTCATACGACACAGCCAGACACACTCTGGAACAAGCCAATCATCACGTCAAAACAGCAATCGTCATGCTCAAAACAAGCACAGATCAGGAACAAGCTAAAACATTGCTTGATGAAACAAACGGTTTTATAGACAAAGCAATCGAAAATTACCATTCAAGATAAGGAGAGACCAAGAATGGCAACAGGCGGTTTAGCGATCATCCAATCAATGAAGCACAAGCTCCCTCCATCCGAGCGTAAACTTGCAGATTACATCCTAACTCATCCCCACAAAGCTATAGAAAGCACTGTCAGTGAAATCAGTGCCTTAGCCAATTCAAGTGACGCTGCCGTCATCAGGCTCTGCAAATCACTCGGACTAAAGGGATTTCAAGATTTAAAAATGAGAGTGGCAGGCGATCTGGCAAAGCCAGCTGTACAAGGCTATCGGGACATTGCGCCTCACGAACCGCTGTCCTCCATTTCTGAAAAAGCGGCCGGCAATGCCATTCAAGCCATTCAGGATACTTCAGACCTGATGGACTACAAAGAGCTTGAACGAGCGGTTTCTCTGCTTCTCAAAGCTCAAACCGTGCATTTTATCGGGGTCGGGGCTTCCGGCATTGTCGCCAAGGACGCCCAGCAAAAGTGGCTTCGCATTCATAAACAAGCAACCGCGTTCACAGACACTCATCTTGTGGCATCATTAATCGCAAATGCAGATAAGGATGACATCGTATTCGCTATTTCGTTTTCGGGAGAGACGCAGGAAATCATTGAACTGCTCACGATGGCTAAGGAAAAAGGCATCACAACGATCAGTCTGACACAATTCAGCCAGACATCCGTCTCCGCGCTGGCTGATGTCCCGTTGTACACAGCGCACTCCAACGAAGCCCTGATTCGAAGTGCAGCCACTTCCTCCCGCCTCGCCCAGCTTTTTATGATTGATGTTTTGTTTTTAGGCATGGCGGCTGAGCAGTATGAAGAAACAACCGGCTATATCGATAAAACGAGAGCAGCCATACAATCTATGAGAAAAAAATAAGGCATCTGGAAGAGGAGGGGTTTTGATGAGCAAAGAAAATAACTACGATCATCTCGCAAAGAAAATCCTTGAACTATGCGGAGGAAAATCCAATATTTCCTCGTATACGCATTGCATGACACGCCTGCGTATTACGCCTTACGATGAAAGCAAAGCAGATGCTCAGGCTTTAAGAGAGCTTGACGGCGTATTGGGGGTCGTCGAAGCTGAAACCATACAAATCATCCTCGGCACAGGAGTCGTCAACCATGTCACAGCCGCTTTCTCAAAGCTCGTGTCAGCAGAAGAAGGTGTCGACGTCAAAGAAGCTGCGGCCAAAAAGAAAGCCGACATAAACCGAAAAAACGCCACTCCTTTTAAACTTTTCTTACGTAAAATTGCCAGCATCTTTATCCCTCTTATTCCCGCACTCGTCGCTTCCGGTTTAATCACTGGGATTACCAAAGCAATCATTCAAGCCGGCTGGCTCTCTGCAGAATCACAAACCGCTATTATCCTGACAGTCATCGGATCAGGATTGTTCACTTATCTCGGCATTCTCGTCGGCATTAATGCATCGAAAGAATTTGGCGGGACACCCGCTCTTGGAGCTCTGGCGGGGATCTTGATTATGAATCCGGAGATCGCAAAGATCAGTTTATTCGGAGAACAGCTTCTTCCGGGCAGGGGAGGTTTGATCGGAGTTCTTTTCGCAGCCATATTCATTGCTTACACCGAACAATTTATCCGCCGTTTTATTCCTCAATCACTTGATATCATTGTCACCCCAACCGTTTCACTGTTAATCACCGGAATCGTAACGTATGTCATATTTATGCCTTTAGGCGGCTTCATTTCTGATGCTATTACATCCGGCCTTCTGTCCATCTTGGACATCGGCGGCATCGCTGCAGGCTTTATTCTGGGCGCTACCTTCCTACCTCTCGTCGTGACCGGACTGCATCAAGGCTTGACGCCTGTGCACATGGAACTGATCAATTCAATCGGCAATGATCCTCTGCTTCCTATTTTGGCTATGGGAGGCGCGGGACAGGTAGGCGCCGCCTTTGCCATCTTTGTGAAAACAAAAAAATCAACATTGAGGAAAGCAATCGCCGGTGGGCTTCCGTCGGGGCTTCTCGGTATTGGTGAACCGCTTATTTTCGGAGTCACGCTGCCACTTGGCCGTCCGTTTTTAACAGCGTGCTTAGGTGCTGGAATCGGCGGCGCCTTTCAAGCTTATTTTCAGGTAGCCACCATTGCCATTGGTGTTTCCGGGCTGCCGCTTTCCTTTCTCGTCCTGTCTTCGCAAATCATCCTATATATTATCGGACTCTTTATTTCCTATGCGGCCGGCTTTTTATTGACCTATGCATTCGGATATAAAGAAGAAATGGCTTCCCAGTTCGATTAAATGGTTTCTGTTTCTGGGATAGTAAACGGATAGAAGCACGGAAAGGAGCAAGCCAGTGAAAACAAAGATACTGTTCTTATTCAGTGCCATTTTCACCCTATCTATATTGACGCCAAACGAAACCTTCGCGCAAACAGCAGACAACTTGGTTGAGCCGAAAAACATAAATGCAGAAACTGCACAATTCTCGTCGAAGAAACTAAGGAAGGTTGATCAGATGATAGAACGGGATATTGCAGCAGGATTTCCAGGCGCCGTTCTTGTCGTCGTGAAGGATGGCCGCATCATAAAAAAAGAAGCATACGGCTACAGTAAAAAGTACGAAGGATCAGAACTGCTGAGCCGTCCGGCCAAAATGAAAACCCGCACGATGTTTGACTTGGCCTCAAATACAAAAATGTACGCAACTAATTTTGCATTGCAGCGCTTAGTCAGCCAAGGAAAACTCGATGTCCGTGAAAAGGTTTCTGCATATTTGCCAGATTTCAAGGATCAGCCGGGAGACCTTATTAAAGGAAAAGACAAGATTCGAGTCATTGATGTCCTCCAGCACCAATCAGGACTCCCCTCAAGCTTTTACTTTTACACGCCGGAAAAAGCCGGGATGTACTATTCTCAGGAGCGGGACAAAACGATTGAATATTTGACGAAAATTCCGCTCGATTATCAAACAGGAACAAAACACGTATACAGTGACATTGGATATATGCTCCTCGGCTGTATTGTCGAAAAACTCACCGGCAAACCGCTTGATGTCTACGCAGAGCACGAGCTCTACAAGCCGTTGAAGCTGAAGCATACCTTGTACAATCCGCTGCAAAAAGGCTTTAAACCAAAGCAGTTCGCAGCTACTGAACGTATGGGCAATACACGGGACGGCGTTATTCATTTCCCTAACATCCGTACAAACACGCTGCAAGGAGAAGTGCATGACGAAAAAGCGTTTTACTCAATGGATGGCGTGTCTGGCCATGCCGGATTGTTCTCAAATGCAGATGATATGGCCATTCTGCTGCAGGTCATGTTAAACAAAGGATCATACCGAAACGTTTCTTTATTTGATCAGAAAACAACCGACCTATTTACAGCACCTTCAGCAACAGATCCGACATTCGCTCTTGGCTGGCGTCGAAACGGAAGTAAAAGCATGGAATGGATGTTTGGCCCTTATGCCAGCGAAAATGCTTACGGACATACCGGCTGGACAGGGACAGTTACTATCATTGATCCAACATACAATTTAGGCATTGCCTTATTAACAAACAAAAAGCATTCACCAGTTGCTGATCCAGAGGAAAATCCAAATGTGTTTGAGGGGGATCAATTTCCAACAGGCAGTTATGGGAGCGTCATTACTGCGATCTATGAAGCGATGGAATGAATGATTCGACGATAGGAGGAAGTTTATATGAAACCTGTATTTCCGCTTATCCTTTCAGCCGTTCTCTTTCTTTCATGTTTTTTTGGCACCAGTCAAACAAAAGCCGCTTCATCCAGCGGCTCAGCCGACGCCAAGCAGATTGTCAATCGCATGACGTTAGATGAAAAACTCGGCCAGATGCTGATGCCAGATTTCAGAAATTGGCAAAAGGAAGGCGAGTCCTCTCCGCAAGCCCTTACAGAAATGAATGAGGAAGTCGCCGGCCTTATCAAGAAGTATCAATTCGGCGGCGTCATCCTTTTTGCAGAAAATGTAAAAACAACGAGGCAAACTGTACAGCTGACAGACGCTTACCAAAAGGCGAGCCCTAAAATCCCGCTCATGCTGAGTATTGATCAGGAAGGCGGCATCGTAACGAGATTAGGGGAGGGCACTAATTTCCCAGGGAATATGGCGCTAGGCGCAGCCAGAAGCAGAATCAATGCCTATCAGACCGGCACCCTTATTGGAAAGGAGCTCTCTGCCTTAGGCATTAATACAGATTTTAGCCCTGTAATGGACATTAATAATAATCCTGATAATCCGGTAATCGGCGTACGGTCATTCAGCTCTAATCGAGAACTGACAGCACGACTTGGTTTATATACGATGAAGGGTTTGCAGCGGCAAGATATCGCCTCTGCCCTCAAACATTTCCCGGGACATGGAGACACTGACGTTGACAGCCATTACGGATTGCCGCTTGTTTCCCATAGCCAAGAACGGCTTCGTGAGGTCGAGCTCTATCCTTTTCAAAGAGCAATCGATGACGGTGCTGATATGGTGATGACAGCACACGTTCAATTTCCTGCCTTTGACGACACCACATACAAAAGCAAACTCGATGGATCGGACATTCTGGTGCCGGCTACACTCTCGAAAAAAGTGATGACAGGTCTTCTTCGTCAGGAAATGGGCTTTAATGGCGTCATCATTACTGATGCTCTCAATATGAAAGCAATCGCAGATCATTTCGGCCAGGAAGAGGCTGTAGTCATGGCTATAAAAGCCGGTGTCGATATTGCATTAATGCCTGCCTCAGTTACTTCTCTGAAAGAAGAACAGAAATACGCACGTGTTATTCAAGCTTTAAAAGAAGCAGTGAAAAACGGAGACATTCCTGAACATCAAATCAACAAATCGGTTGAAAGAATCATTTCCCTGAAAATAAAACGCGGTATGTATCCAGATCGAAACGACGACAGCATAAAAGAAAAAATAGACAAAGCCCAGAAAATCGTAGGAAGCAAGCGTCACCTGAAAGCGGAGAAAAAAATAGCTGAAAAAGCAGTGACGGTATTAAAAAATGAACAGCACACCTTGCCGTTCAAGCCTAAAAAAGACAGCCGAATCTTAATTGTCGCGCCCTACGAAGAACAAACTGCTTCAATTGAACAAACCATTCGCGATCTCGTCAAGCGAAAGAAAATCAAACCCGTGTCCCTCAGCAAAATGAATTTTGCCAACCAAGTATTTAATGCTGAGCATGAAAAACAAGTAAAAGAGGCTGATTATATCATTACCGGCTCCTATGTCGTGAAAAATGACCCTGTCGTCAACGACGGTGTCATCGACGATACCATATCAGATTCAAGCAAGTGGGCCACCGTATTTCCGAGAACTGTGATGAAAGCCGCACTGCAGCACAACAAACCATTTGTCTTAATGAGCCTTCGCAACCCATATGATGCCGCCAATTTTGAAGAAGCTAAGGCACTCATTGCTGTCTATGGCTTTAAAGGATACGCGAATGGCCGTTATCTACAACCAAATATTCCCGCCGGAGTTATGGCGATATTCGGCCAGGCAAAACCCAAAGGCACACTTCCAGTTGACATTCCGTCAGTCACGAAACCGGGAGACATCCTTTATCCATATGGCTACGGATTAAATATCAAAACGGGAAAACCGCTCTAATAAGGAGGGACACATGAGAAAAACAATATTCACTTTTCTCACAGGGCTCATGATGATTGGAACGATAACAGCTGCCTCAGCATCACCCGATTCTAAAAATCAAACGGCTAAAAAACCTAAAGTCCAGACCGGCATAGACACGCTTTTCCCGGATTATAAAAAACAGCTCAAGGGAAAACGAATCGGATTGATCACCAATCCAACCGGCGTAAACGCATCTCTGAAAAGCAGTGTCGATATTCTTTACGAGAACCCTGATATCAAGCTAACAGCTTTATTCGGTCCTGAGCACGGCGTCCGCGGCGATGCCCAGGCGGGAGACGAAGTCGGCTCTTACATTGATGAAAAAACCGGGATTCCCGTATATAGCCTATACGGAAAAACGAAGAAACCGACTCCAGAGATGCTGAAAAATGTCGATGTTCTTATGTTTGACATTCAGGATGTCGGGACCCGTTACTACACGTACATTTATACAATGGCATACGCAATGGAAGCCGCTAAAGAAAACGGCATTCCTTTTATGGTGCTGGACCGCCCGAATCCTCAAGGCGGGAGTCATATTGAAGGACCAGTCTTAGAACCTGAATACGCCTCATTTGTCGGACTGTATCCCATTCCGTTAAAGCATGGAATGACCATAGGCGAATTGGCTTTACTGTTCAACAAGCAATTTGACATCGATGCCGATCTGACAGTGGTGAAAATGAAACACTGGAAACGAAAAATGGATTTTAACGATACCCGACTGCCTTTCGTCCTCCCTTCACCTAACATGCCGACGGTGGAGAGCACATTTGTTTATCCTGCAACCGGACTGATTGAAGGAACAAATCTATCCGAAGGGCGAGGTACAACAAAGCCATTCGAATTGATTGGGGCTCCCTTTATCAAAAGTACAGAGCTTGAAGAAACATTAAACAGCCTCAATCTGCCGGGCGTGACATTCAGGGCAGCTTCCTTTACGCCGACATTTTCTAAACATCAAGGAACGCTTTGCCACGGTGTGCAGCTCTATGTGACAGACAGAGAAAAGTTTGAAACGGTTAAAACAGGACTGTCACTCATTAAAACAATACACGACCTCTATCCTGAACATTTTGAGTTCCTATCAACAGGTTCATTTGATAAACTGGCAGGCAATGGCTGGATCAGGACAAAAATAGAAAACGGTGCATCTATTGAAGACATCATAGATAGCTATGAAAAACCACTCCAACAATTCAGCAAAACAAGAAAGAAATATCTTATCTATTAAGACGTAAGCATCGTATGTTACACGTGTAACATTTTCTTACCGAACAAAAGACCCTTACTTTTCTACCTGAGTAAGGGTTTTTTTCATGACAAAAACCCACCCGCTTTATATAGGAAAACTTTCATTTATTTGGTACAATTTTATTGAAAATGATTATCAATTGAATGTTTCTGAAAAGGTGGTCTACTCTTGCAACATACAGTGATTTATCATCCCATACAAATTGAATATCTAAAAAAATCAAGTGATCTCTTCTCAGAGCAGCAATTAGCCGATTCATTCGTGCTGATCTTTCATTTAAAAGGAAACGGCCATATTTCAATCGGAACAAACATCAGCCCTCTGCAAAAAAAGACGCTTTATGTTTGTCCGCCTAACGAGACCTTTGGCTTTACGCCTGCAGCCGAAGGTCATATAGATGCCTGTCTGATCAGGCTTCAAAGCTATGTCAAGGAAACCGGGCAAGATATCTTAACACCTTGTACAGAAACGGAATTAGCCAAACTGAAGCTTGTGAATATTTCACATATAGAAAACCTTGCAGTCCGGCTTCAAGAGCTTGCAGTGCTATGGAATGAATCGTCTCAGCTTTCTCAGCTAAAATGTGTGATTGAAGTACAAAGCCTGATTTATGACCTCTTTACTGCCAGTTTATCTGAACAGACGGATACACATTCAGCAATCGAAAAAACAAAACAATACATCGAAACCCATGCCGATACAAAAATTACACTTGCTCAGCTGTCGCAAATGGCAGGAATCAGCGCTAAACACTACAGCGAAAGTTTTAAAAAATGGACAGGTCAGAGCGTAACAGAGTTCATCACAAAAACGCGAATCACCCGAGCAAAACGGCTCATGGCAAGATCAAACTGCAAATTGAAGGAAATTGCCCACCAAACAGGATATCAAGATGAATTTTATTTCAGCAGAATCTTTAAAAAGCATACAGGCTGTTCACCTACAAGCTATATGAAAAAACGCCGAAAAAAAATTGCTGCATACGGAAGGGGCACAATGGGCCATCTCATCCCTCTGAATCACATACCGTTTGCGGCCGCGCTGCATCCAAAATGGACGTCCTACTACTATCAGCATTATTCGACAGATATACCCGTCCAGCTCAGCGCATACCGGTTTAATGAAAAGTGGGAAGAAAACCTGAACACGTTATCTCAGACTGAACCAGATGTGATTTTCAGCATGGATTCTATTTCTCCAGAAGAACAAAATTGCCTGAATCGCATCGCAGAAGTCATTTACCTTCCTTCAGAAGAAAGCTGGAGAACTCACTTTCTGCAAACTGCCTCATTCTTAAAGGAAGAGTCTGAAGCAGAAAAGTGGCTCACAGCTTATGACCAGCAGGCGGCGGCCGCCAAAAAAACACTTCAGCACACCCAAGAGCGGCGTTTTCTCTTTCTGAGGCTGCATAAGCAAAACTTCTATCTGGCACATACTCGAAGCGTCCAAGAAGTCTTCTTCGGAGATTTAGGATTTTGTTCGGCAAAAACGGAAGACACGTCTTCAGATCAAGCCATTTCGTTAGAAAATATCGCAAATTACCAAGCTGACTGCATAATGCTTTTTCTATTTAAAGAGCCTGAAACCATTGCTTATTACCAGCAATTGCTACAGACAGAGGCGTGGCAAAACCTAAGCGCGGTACGGAATAACCGTGTTTATCTTCTATCCCTTGACCCTTGGAATGAATACTCAGCTTGCGGGCACGAACGGATCGTTCAGCAAACCATTTCTTTACTATCCGGTGATTGTCCATGATAAATTTGGAATTTGTCCATGGTGTTATATCTGTTCATTCTCTATAATTCCAATTGATAATAGTTATCAATTGAACAGGAGGCTCTATAGATGAAAAAGATATCTCTTACCTTATTAATCTTGCTTCTTGCGCTGACGGCGGCAGCTTGCGGCAGCAAAAATGATTCGACTGCCAGCAAGGCAAGCGGCACAGCGTCTGAGAAGAAGAAAATTGAATACCTGGATAAAACATATGAAGTAACTGTACCGACAGACAAAATTGCCATTACGGGAAGCGTAGAATCAATGGAAGACGCGAAACTGCTTGACGTTCATCCGCAAGGCGCGATTTCATTCTCCGGCAAATTCCCTGATATGTTCAAAGACATCACTGATAAAGCCGAAGCAACCGGAGAAAAAATGGAGCCAAACATTGAAAAGATTCTTGAAATGAAGCCAGATGTAATCCTTGCTTCAACAAAGTTTCCGGAAAAAACGCTGCAAAAAATCAGCACAGCCGGCACGACAATCCCAGTTTCTCATATCTCTTCATACTGGAAGGAAAACATGATGCTGCTTGCCCAGCTGACTGGAAAAGAGAAAAAGGCGAAAAAAATCATTGCAGACTATGAACAGGATCTAAAAGAAACAAAAACAAAAATCAACGAAAAAGCAAAAGATTCAAAAGCGCTTGTCATCAGAATCAGACAAGGCAACATTTACATTTACCCTGAACAGGTGTACTTCAACTCCACACTATATGGTGATTTAGGCCTTAAAGCGCCGGACGAAGTAAAAGCTGCAAAAGCTCAAGAGCTGATTTCATTAGAAAAATTGAGTGAAATGAATCCGGACCATATCTTCGTCCAATTTTCTGATGATGAAAATGCAGACAAACCTGATGCCTTAAAAGATTTAGAGAAAAATCCAATCTGGAAAAGCCTTAAAGCAGTCAAGGAAGATCATGTTTACGTCAACTCAGTGGATCCTCTCGCACAAGGCGGCACAGCTTGGAGCAAAGTCCGCTTCCTGAAAGCGGCTACTGAAAAATTGACACAAAACTAATTCAGAGTAGGTTTTTGTATGTATTCAAAACAGTGGACACGTATCATATTGATTACTTCTCCATTTGCTATTGCACTGTCGCTGCTGCTTTCGATCCTATATGGCGCAAAGCATCTAAGCACAGATATTGTTTTTACATCTCTTATTCATTTTGATCCGGGAAATACAGACCATCAAATTATATGGCATTCCCGGATTCCAAGGGCTGCCGGCGCTCTGCTCATAGGGGCAGCCCTTGCTGTTTCTGGAGCGCTTATGCAAGGCATTACGCGCAATTATTTAGCTTCGCCCTCCATTATGGGCGTTTCGGATGGTTCCGCGTTTATCATCACGCTTTGTATGGTTCTGCTCCCGCAATCGTCTTCGTTTGAAATGATCATTTACTCTTTTATCGGCTCAGCATTAGGAGCTGTGTTAGTATTCAGCCTTGCCGCCATGATGCCTAACGGGTTTTCCCCCGTACAGCTTGCCATCATCGGCACAGTCACAAGCATGCTGCTCAGCAGTTTATCAGCGGCCATGTCGATATATTTTCAAATTTCACAGGATCTCAGTTTCTGGTACAGCGCCAGACTTCACCAAATGAGTCCGGATTTCCTGAAGCTAGCCGCTCCGTTTTTCCTAATTGGCATTGTAATGGCCATTTCTCTCAGCAAAAAGGTGACCGCTGTATCATTAGGCGACGACATTTCTAAAAGTCTGGGGCAAAAGAAAAAGACCATTAAAATCATGGCGATGTTTTCAGTCATTATTTTAACTGGCAGTGCAGTAGCGCTGGCCGGAAAAATTGCGTTTGTCGGATTGGTTGTTCCGCATATCACGCGATTTCTCGTCGGCTCTGATTACAGCAGGCTGATTCCGTGTTCCTGCATCTTGGGCGGAGTCTTTTTAACCCTATGTGATCTGGCAAGCAGATTTATCAATTACCCGTTTGAAACACCGATTGAAGTCGTGACATCCATTATCGGCGTGCCTTTCTTCCTTTATTTGATTAAACGAAAAGGAGGGGAGCAAAATGGCTAAAAAATATGCCGTGTTCATCGCTTTGATTCTCGTTGTCAGCTATTTCAGCTTAACGAGCGGATCATTTTCTGTTCGTCCGGCTGAGCTGCTCTCCACTCTTTTTCAGATTGATCCGAATCCGCAGTATGAAATTTTGCTGTTCGATTTAAGACTGCCGCGGGTTGTCATGGCAGCTATTATCGGACTCGGACTTGGCATTGCAGGCGCCGTCATCCAAGCCATCACACGTAACGGACTTGCAGACCCGGGAATTCTCGGAATTAACGCAGGAGCGGGAGCCGGGATTGTCGCGTTTATGCTATTGTTCCAAGGCCAGAAAGAAGTAACATCCATAGCTGCGGCGATGGGAATGCCGATCTTCGGATTGATAGGCGGACTGATTGCGGCGATCCTGATATACATATTTGCATGGCACAGAGGCAATTTAGATTCAGGAAGAATTATTCTGGTAGGAATCGCAATCAATTCAGGATTCAGCGCCCTGTCTTTGTTTTTATCATTAAAAATGGACCCGCAAGACTATCAAATGGCCATGGTGTGGAAAAACGGAAGCATCTGGTCTGCCAACTGGACGTATATCACAGCCGTTCTCCCATGGATGCTGCTGTTTATACCCATTCTTATCGCAAAATCCCGCTTGCTCGACACCATTCGTTTTGATGAAGATACAGTCAGAAGCCTGGGTATTTCATCAAATAAAGAAAAAACCATCCTGCTCGTCGCTTGCGTAGCAATCATCAGCGCATGTGTCTCCGTAGCAGGCAGCATGGCGTTTGTCGGCTTAATCGCTCCCCATATTTCACGGAGACTGGCTGGTGTCGAACACCGTGACATCCTGCCACTGAGCGGTTTAATCGGCATGCTGCTTGTGATAAGCGCAGACTTTGCCGGAAAACTGTTTTTCCAGCCCGCGGAAGTGCCCGCAGGCATCATATTAGCGATCCTCGGTGTTCCTTATTTCTTATATCTGCTTTTCAAGCAAAAAAAGGGGGAGAATGCTTGAACGGATCTCTTTCAGAGCATAAAGCCGGCAAAAGGAAGTTCACGCTGTACCTCCCTCCTTCCTACAGCCCAGACAGCAGGAGATTTCCTGCTGTTTACGTGCAAGATGGCAGTTCTTTGTTTCACGGCCAAATCGAATTATTAGAAAGCACATTCCAACAGCGAAGGCTCCCTGAGCTCGTACTGATTGGTATAGAATCCGAAAACCGGCTGGATGAATACACCCCTTGGCCGGCTGCATCACTCAGTGATCGGTTCCCGGACTTCGGAGGCATAGGATATGACTATCTGTCTGACATAACAAACCGGTTCATTCCGTTTATCGAAGAAAATTGGAACGTCACCAGGGAACCGCAATTAAGAGGAATGATAGGTGCCTCATTAGGCGGCCTCATTTCATTGTTTTCCTTATTAAAGTATCCGTCTGTTTTTGGAAAAATAGGCTCTATCTCAGGCTCCTACTGGTATGAGAACGCACTGGAAACCATTCATTTATCTTCTTTAGAGCCCAGCACTGCATGTGTTTTTATGTCTGTCGGCAGTGAAGAAGGCCGTGAAAAACAATCCATTCAGCGACATATGCTGCAGAATACAAAGCAAGTGCATCAAAGCTTAAAAGAAAAAGGCTTCACTGAAGATCAGCTATGTCTTTCAATTGAAAAAGGGGCGGTGCACCACCGCAAGTACTTCTGCCAACAGTTCATCATCGCGCTCGAATGGCTATACGGAAAAAACCGCTCATAGAATTGAGCGGTTTTTTCATGCTTTCTGCAATACAGGTTTCAACTCAAAACGATTCAGCATATAGCCAAACAAAGCAGCCAGTATCTGCTGAAACAGCATGCCGATCACTACCGGAACGGCAACCTGAGACGGAAAGAACGTAACGGCAAGAACTGCGCCGGCACTGATATTTCTCATGCCTCCTGTAAAAATAAGAGATACAATTTCCTCCTGGCGCCTTTTCATCATTTTTCCGATCAGCCAAGCAGCGGCATAGCCTGTTAACGCGATAAAGAAAACCGTCGCCGCTATTCCTACGAACCTCAAATCAACGGCTTTGAAATAAGGAGCAATCGCAGAACTGTTAATCGCAATCACTGCCATCAGGCAAAGCTTTGAAAAAGGTGACAGCGCACTACTCACAGATGCGGTTCTTTCTGGAGATGACATCTGGTTAAACAGCATACCTAGGAAAGACGGAATCACAACCATCACAATCAGCCCCTTCATCATCCCCCACACGTCCATATGAACCTGAGCGCCGGCGAGCAATGAAAGGCTCAGCGGAACGATCAACGGCGACAGCACCGTATCAACTAAAATAATCGAAAGCGTCAAACCCACATTCCCTTTGTACATCGCTGCCCAAATCAAGCTTGTAATCCCAGTAGGAATCACAACAGCCAATGTTAAGCCAGTGATAGTCAAAGGATCGCCTTTAAAGATAAGGTGGCCGCTGCCCCAAGCAAAAAGCGGCATAAAAATATGAAGAACAAATAATGCAAGAATCATAGGGAGAGGATGAGACAATGCATGTCTCAAAGATTGAAAGTTAGCGCTCAAACTGCCTGCAAACGTAATAAAAGCAAAGATCCAAGGCACAGCGCTTTCATATCCATTTAAAAACTGAGACAGCAGCACACCCAGCACCACACTAGTTGGCGTTAAAAGCGGCATCACCCTCCCCAATATACGGTTCAGCTTCTGAAGCATCATATGCAAGTCCCCTATTTAAAAATTCTGTTCTCTCTATTATATCAATGCTGTTCAACCGTATGTTATATAAAAAAGCCCAGATCACGTTAATCTGGGCTTCTCTACTATGCCATCTGTTTCATAAGGGATTTACTCGCATTGTTTAAACCTTTTAATTCAGCTTCAATGCCCTGTTCTTTAAACTTCGCAACAATCTTATCAAGCGCTGCCGCTCCTGAATCATCCCATACGTGGGCCTCAGTTAAGTCAATCACGACTCGCTCAATATCCTCTTGATAAATAAATGCATTCATAAGATCAGTCACTGACGCAAAAAAGATTTGTCCCTTCACTTGATACGTTCTCAGCTTTTGATCCTCTGCATGAGAAACAATTTTCAGCTTAGAGATTTTTGCAACAAAGAACACGGCACTTAAGAGAACTCCGACGAATACGCCTTTAGATAAATCATCCGTTACAACAACCGTCATCACAGTCACAACCATGACAATCGAGTCTGTGAGCGGCGCTTTTTTGAGGCCTTTTAAAGAAGTCCAATCAAATGTGCCGACAGAAACCATAACCATAACAGCCACTAACGCAGCCATCGGAATCTTCACTACGACATGACTTAACACCGCAATTAAAAACATCAGAAAAGCACCGGCAACAAATGCTGACAAGCGTCCGCGTCCGCCCGCTTTTGTATTAATGACAGATTGTCCAATCATAGCGCAGCCAGCCATACCGCCAAAGAACCCAGTCACGATATTCGCAATTCCCTGCCCGCGGCTCTCTTTATTTTTGTCACTGTCTGTATCCGTCATTTCATCAATAATCTGTGCTGTCAGCAAAGATTCCAGCAATCCAACAAACGCTAAAGCAATCGAATAAGGAAAAATGATTTGCAGCGTTTCGAAGGTAAACGGAACATCAGGGATCAAGAAATGAGGCAATGAACTAGAGATATTGCCCATATCCCCGACCGTCCGCACATCCACATGGAAAGTGACCGCAATAATCGTCATCACAATAATCGCGACAAGCGGAGACGGAACCGCAGTCGTAAACCTCGGCAGCACATAAATAATAACCAACGACCCGGCAAGCATCGCATACATGCTCCAAGAAGCACCTTCAAACTGAGGAAGCTGCGCAGAGAAGATAAGGATCGCCAGCGCATTCACAAACCCGATCATCACAGAACGCGGGATGAATTTCATTAATCTCGCAATTTTACTGATACCTAAAATCACCTGAATAATTCCTGTCAAAATCGTAGCCGCAAATAAATACTGAAGCCCATGATCAGCAACCAGCGACACCATAACGACCGCCATTGAGCCAGTCGCAGCTGAAATCATGCCTGGTCTGCCGCCAAAAATAGAAATAATAATGGCTATACAAAATGACGCATAAAGACCGACCATCGGATCAACACCGGCTATAATAGAAAAGCCAATTGCTTCAGGTATTAATGCTAACGCAACTAAAATGCCAGCAAGAATGTCTTTTCGGATATTCCCGAACCATTGCTGCTTTAATGTAAAACTATTATTCAAATATAACGACTCCTTTTTAAAAAATAAATCCGCACCGTATCTGTTGTATTGGGAGCTATCTTTATTTTATGGGAGAATATGAAAAGGAAAACGATCGGAGAAAAAGGGGAAACGTTGAGTATATTGTATTGAGGCAAGGAGTTATTATACAAAGAGTATCATATTAAATTTTGATCAAATACGCAAGATGAATGTTGAAGAAAATAATGGCTCAAACTTAGTTTGAGCCATCGCTGCATTATATCATATCCGGATGAGAAACAAGAATCGTTTTAACTGCAGTAATATCTTTTCTCTCATTTGACATCGGATCTATGCCCATCAATTCCTGGATGGCAGCCTCATAGTTCTCAAGCGGGGCCTTCACCGTAATGAGTTCAGAAAGCTGAGGCATGTCCGCTGCACATGATACCGCATCCTCCATAATCTGGCGAGCCTCTCCGGTTCCAACGATCGTTACGCCATTAGAAAGCAGCTGAAAAGGCCTGATTTTCATCTCATACGTATCATCAAATCCCATGGGCACAAGCCTTCCGCCCTTGTCTATTAATGGATACGCCCAATCAAGCTGATTGCCGATCGCGTCAAAAATCACATCAAATTTTCTCCCTTGATTAATGCGTCTGACCTCGTCCACCGTTAAATCCTGCGGATGATAAACATAATCGGATATCAGGCCTGCCGCTTCAGTACGGTAATCACCAACCTCAGTCGCAACGGTCAGCCTTGATAGTTTTTTCACCATCATTTGAACAAGCAGCCCGATCGGCCCCGACCCTAACACCAATACAGAATCGTCAGGTTTTATTGCAGCCCGCTCTATCACATTTAATACACAGGAAAGCGGCTCAATTAAAGTGGCTCGTTCCCATTCCATATCGTCCGGGATTTTATACATAAAACGGTCCTCGCCTACGTAATAATCGGCAAAAGTGCCATGCGCCCCTAATCCCAGCTGCCAGTCTTCAAACGTCTCACAATAACAAGTTAAACCTTTCCGGCAATAATAACACTTCCCGCAAAACTGAGTCGGATCGATCACCACGCGATCACCAGGCTTAACGTTTTTAACCTCAGGCCCCGTTTCTGTCACTACTCCAACAGATTCGTGACCCAGGATCATATTGTGAGTCGCATGCATCTTTCCCTTTAGAACATTTAAATCCGTTCCGCAGATGCCTGTCCCGTATATTCTAACTTTCACATCGTTCATTTTTTTGATTTGAGGTTCTTCTACTTCTTGCAATTCAAGCCGATCATTAGGAGTCCAGACCAACGCTTTCATATGTCTCTTCCTTTCTGTCCCAGCGAATTTGATCCAGCAGTTTTTGATGCAACTCCTTCGTTGACGCAGCAATGCATGACTGCTGGTTATTGTAGCTAAGATCCGTCAGAAGTGTATCATCCAAGGACTTTCCATACGCATCAGTAATGACAACTCCTGCTTTTTTCGCCAAAAACACACTTGCGGCAATATCATAAGGAAACAGATGCAGAACCTGTCCATTCCCCACATCCTGAAAATCTTTCAGCAGTGCAGGATCATCCTTTAATAAACGATTACCGATATCCACATAGGCATCCATCTGCCCTGTAATAATTCGGGAGATAGAATAAGAAGCGCTATTGAAAACAAATACGCCGCCATTATTGGCTGACTGATCAATCAAATGACCGTACGCATTAATCATCAGGTGCGCGGGGTGCCCATTAAACTCAAGGCTCCAGAACATATGTTTAATGTCTCTTACTTTGCTTAGATTCGGCAGGGTGCCGCGATAGCCTTCATAATAGATTCCCTCAGAATAAACATCCGCGTACATATAGGCACCTGTTTTCAGCTCCAGCAGAAAAGCAAATTCAATATCCTTAATTTTTGCATCAGGCTTGTATCCTGCTAATGCGATAGAAATACAAGACATTTCAAGTCCCGCAGCTGCCGGACGGGTGCCATCAATCGGATCAACGATCAAAATATATTGAGGGTTGTCTCCAAATATCTTCAGACCGCCATCTTCAGTATAAAACGCGACTGACTCCTCTTTGCTTTTCACATATTCCAGTACAGCGTTCTCAGCAGCGGCATCAATGTTAAACTGTGCATCACCACCGGGGGAATATCCATTAACTAACCGGTTTTTCAGTGTTCCTTTCTGTCCCTTCACTTCTTCATAAACAAATTTTCCGAGCTCTATAATATATTCTTTCACTTGATATCCTCCAATAGCTTACGAAGTTTAAAACAAAGCACCTCAGCCTCACTTAGCGTAATCGTGAGAGGCGGACGGATTTTAAATACATTTCCGAATCCGTAACGGGAAGTCCGTAAAATTAATCCATAATCCATAGCCCGTTTGGCAATATAATTGGTCAGCTCTACATCAGGCTCATTATTCTCTTTTACAATTTCAACACCGATCATCAAACCTACTCCTCTGACGTCAGCAATAAATGTAAATTCTTTCTTCATATGCTCTAAGGAATCCATAATGTACTTCCCGACAATTGTTACATTTTCTAAGAAGCCCGGCCTCTGCATAATTTCGATTGTCTTACAAGCAGCTGCAGAAGCCATCACATTCGAGCCATAAGTAAATGAGTGATTGTGGCCGGCTAATCCCGTGTATTTTTCCTCTGTCAGGGTGGCTGCAACCTGGAATCCCGTGCCGCCCAACCCTTTCGCGACAGTCATCATATTCGGTTTCACATCAAAGTAATCAGCGGCAAACATCTTGCCTGTCCTGCCGAATCCAGTTTGAATTTCATCAAAAATAAGTGCGATATCATGCTCATCACAGAGCTTTCGTAATTGCTTAAAATACTCCTTAGGCGGAACGATATTTCCTCCGTTACCGGAGATCGGTTCAATAATCATCGCAGCAATTTTTCCGTTACTTGCATATTCGATAAAATCATTAATTCGTTCTACACAAAGCATTCCGCATGAATCTGGTTTCTGATTGTAAAAACAACGGTTGCAATAGGGGTCAGGCACCTGCAAGCCAAAAGAAAACTGAGGGGGGAACGGCTCTCTTCGAAATGAATTCCCGGATAACGCAGACATCATATACGTTTGGCCAAGATGGCTTCGGAATAAAGAAATGACATCTGTTTTTCCAGAATAATTCTGAGCCATTTTAATAGCTCCTTCATTTGCGGCAGAGCCACTGCTGACTTTAGGGTGAACTTTAGTGAGATTGTCGGGGGAGATTTCTACAAGTTTTTCAGCTAGTTTATTAACGGCATTGGTTTGGTAGGAAGAAGTGACGTGTATAAGCTGGTCCGCCTGTTCTTTGACTGTATCAATAACTTCCTTATTGGTATAACCCAAATTCAAGTTGAAAGTAGCAGAGGCACAATCAATATACTCATTGCCCTCTGAATCGTACAAATAGATGCCTTCACCTCTTTCCATGACAACGTCTTCTACTTTGTAATACAAACTGTCTGGATTCGTAATTTCTTTAGTCCCCACTAACAACACCCCTATTCAATAAAATATGTAAAACTCGTTAATCATCGTATAAATTCTAGAAATTAATGTCAACTAGATAAATAGTAAAATTTGTTAACTATTTGTTAACGTTTGCATTAGGGGTTTTTATTCAAACTTCGTATGTTATCATAGAAATAAATGGATTTAATGTAAAAAAACTAAATACAAACAACATAAATTGCTTATTTTTACTACCAGTCCTATCATGTAAATTCTAGAGGAGTACTATTTTTATCAAAGGAGATTAATGAATGAAAACTCGTTTACTGTGGATTGGATGTTTATCTTACGGATCGATCGCCTTTACTCTCGTTATACTTGGAGCTGTCCTGCCGGAATTGCTTTCCCATTACGCCCAAAGCTACAGTAACGGCGGAGTATTAGTATTTTCGCAATTTATGGGGTTTTTAATCGGTGTACTGGGGATGCCTTATGCTGTGAAGAGAATGGGACGAAGAAAAGTAGTTGTTATAGGATTAGCCATGATCAGCTGCGAGCTATTTATTTATTTCCTCCCTCCGTGGCCGTTGCTCTTTCTTCTTGTCAGTATGGCTGGACTTGGAGCCGGACTGGTTGAATCTTGTGTAGGAACAATTATCCTAACAGCAATTAAAGAAAAACAAGCAATCGCCATGAGTAAGATGGAAGTAGCATACGGTTTAGGAGCCCTTTTCATGCCATTGCTATCTGGTTTTTTAATCAGCAATAATGTATGGACATTAGCCTTCCTTGTTTTGGGACTAAGTTCATTTCTTTTGATGCTTGTTTGGGGCCGACTGAGTTTTGGCAGTTTAGACGATTTGCTCATCCGTCAAACAAACACTTCGGGCAATGGAAAACAACAAGCACCTATAAGCTTTCGAAAACATGGCTTACTGTTTATTTCTTTAGCAGCTGCTTACTTCTTTTTTTATGGAGGAAGTGAAGTATCAATTGTTCACTTTATCCCTTCCATCTTCGCGGAGAAGTGGGAGATCTCTAACTCCTTAGCAACAATAACGGTAACAATATATTGGATCGGTATGATCATTGGGCGTTTACTGACTGGGCCGGTTTCCGAAAAACTAACCTATCATCGTTATCTCAGGCTGATTAATATCGGCGGCCTCATCTCACTTTGTATTTTAGCAATCAGTAAAACAGTTTTTGCAGGGTTTGTTCTTTGTTTCTTCTTAGGATTATTTATGGCTGGCATGTTCGCCATTGCGTTAATTATCACCAATCAATTTTATCCTGGAAAAACAGAACAAACGACAAGCATGCTGCTCGCTGCCAATGGATTAGGTGGTTCTATCCTGCCAATCGCAGTCGGATGGAGTCTAGATGAGTTCCCCGTACAAACTGCATTTTGGTTATTTACGACTCTTATGTTGATCATGCTGGGGATTGTATTGGTATTAAAAATATTAGAGAACCTGAAAAGCAGGAAGCTCGATAAAATGGATGCCAAAGAAAGCAAATCAATACAGATATAAAACAAAAAACCCAGCTTAATGAGCTGGGTTTTACCTTTAAACCAGAATACAAAAAGGGCAGCTCATATGAGCTGCCCTTTTTTCAATTGCTTGGCGGCGTCCTACTCTCACAGGGGGAAACCCCCGACTACCATCGGCGCTGAAGA
>NZ_JAVAXX010000086.1:0-22132 GCF_042709275.1 Bacillus sp. LR_5
CAATGTTGTTTTAGAAACACCGAAAGATAAAACACACGGCGACTACTCAACGAATATGGCGATGCAGTTGGCAAGAGTGGCAAAAAAAGCGCCGCGTCAAATCGCTGAAGAGATTGTCGCTCATTTTGATAAAGGAAAGGCTTCGATTGAAAAACTGGATATCGCCGGCCCGGGTTTTATCAATTTCTATATGAACAATCAATATTTAACAAAGCTGATTCCGTCTGTACTGGAAGCAGGGGAAGCATACGGGGAAACGAACATCGGAAACGGTGAACGAGTTCAGGTAGAATTCGTATCAGCGAATCCGACGGGAGACCTTCACCTCGGGCATGCGCGCGGGGCGGCTGTCGGCGATTCCTTGTGCAACGTGCTTTCAAAAGCGGGTTACGATGTAAGCCGCGAATACTACATTAACGATGCGGGAAACCAAATCAACAATCTGGCGCTTTCTGTTGAAGTCCGTTACTTTGAAGCACTCGGATTGGAAAAACCGATGCCGGAGGATGGCTACCGCGGTGAGGATATCATTGCGATCGGAAAGCGTCTCGCTGAGGAATACGGTGATCGTTTCGTTAACGAAGAGGAAAGTGAACGCCTCGCGTTTTTCCGTGAATACGGCCTGAAATACGAGCTGGAAAAGCTTCGCAAGGACTTGGAAAACTTCCGTGTGCCGTTTGATGTGTGGTATTCAGAAACTTCACTGTACCAAAATGGAAAAATCGACAAGGCGCTTGAAGCACTCCGCGAAAAAGGCCATGTCTATGAAGAAGACGGCGCGACTTGGTTCCGTTCCACGACTTTCGGCGATGATAAAGACCGCGTATTGATCAAGAAGGACGGCACGTACACGTACCTTCTTCCTGATATCGCGTATCATAAGGACAAGCTTGACCGCGGCTTTGATAAGCTGATCAACGTTTGGGGCGCCGATCACCACGGCTACATCCCGCGTATGAAAGCGGCAATCGAAGCGCTGGGCTATGAAAAAGGAACGCTTGAAGTAGAAATCATTCAGCTCGTTCACCTTTACAAAAACGGCGAGAAAATGAAAATGAGCAAACGGACCGGTAAAGCCGTAACGATGCGTGACCTGATTGAAGAAGTCGGCTTGGATGCCGTGCGTTACTTCTTTGCAATGCGAAGTGCAGACACCCATATGGATTTTGACTTAGATCTTGCTGTATCAACATCTAACGAAAACCCTGTGTATTATGCACAATACGCGCATGCCCGTATTTGCAGCATGCTTCGCCAAGGGGAAGAGCAGGGACTTAAACCGGCGGCAGATCTTGATTTCAGCCATATTCAATCAGAAAAAGAATATGATCTGCTGAAAACGATCGGCGGCTTCCCAGAGGCAGTGGCGGAAGCAGCGGAAAAACGAATTCCGCACCGTGTCACAAACTATATTTATGATCTGGCTTCTGCTCTGCACAGCTTCTACAACGCAGAGAAAGTCATCGACCCTGAAAATGAAGAGAAGAGCCGCGCGCGCTTGGCTTTAATGAAGGCAACGCAAATTACGCTGAACAATGCGCTTCAGCTGATCGGCGTATCGGCTCCGGAAAAAATGTAATCACGATCAAAAGGACAAAGTCTTCGGGCTTTGTCCTTTTTTTATGAGAAAAACGTGTGATGTAATTCACAATCCTGTTTGGCGAGTTTTTGTATGATAAGACTGATTATTGAATCATTGAAAGGGGCAAGCCAAATGATCAACCGTCAACACATTCAATTATCGTTACAGTCATTAAGCTTGGTGGCAGGGTTTATGGTTTGGGTGCTGATTTCATCACTCATTTCCCAAATCACATTAGATATTCATTTAAGCAAGGGTGAGATTTCTTTGGTGACGGCGATTCCTGTGATCCTCGGGTCGCTTCTCCGCATTCCTTTAGGGTATTTAACGAACAGGTTTGGCGCGCGGCTCATGTTTATGGTCAGCTTCATCCTGCTTTTATTTCCTGTATTTTGGATCAGTATCGCGGATTCTCTGTTTGATTTAATCGCAGGCGGCTTTTTCTTAGGGATCGGGGGAGCGGTGTTTTCCATTGGAGTGACCTCCCTCCCGAAATATTATCCGAAAGAAAAGCACGGTGTCGTCAATGGGATTTACGGTGCAGGAAATATCGGGACAGCCGTTACGACATTTGCAGCGCCGGTTATCGCTCAAGCCGTCGGGTGGAAATCAACCGTGCAGATGTATCTGGTTTTGCTGGCTGTCTTTGCCTTACTGCACGTTTTGTTTGGCGACAGGCATGAGAAGAAGGTCAAAGTTTCTGTTAAGACTCAAATCAAAGCCGTTTACCGAAATCATGTGCTATGGTTTCTGAGCCTGTTTTATTTTATTACGTTCGGTGCCTTTGTCGCCTTCACTATCTATCTGCCGAACTTTCTGGTGGAGCATTTTGGGCTGAATCCTGCAGATGCCGGCTTGCGGACGGCTGGCTTTATTGCGGTTTCTACGCTGCTCAGGCCTGCGGGCGGATTCCTGGCTGATAAAATGAGCCCGCTCCGCATCTTGATGTTTGTTTTTGCCGGGCTTACATTATCAGGCATTATCCTATCGTTCTCGCCGACAATCGGCCTTTATACGTTTGGATCATTAACCGTGGCCGTCTGCTCAGGCATAGGAAACGGGACTGTTTTTAAACTGGTGCCTTTCTATTTTTCGAAGCAAGCGGGGATTGCCAATGGGATTGTGTCTGCCATGGGCGGATTAGGCGGCTTTTTTCCTCCGCTCATATTGGCGAGTGTATTTCAGGCAACAGGCCAGTACGCGATCGGGTTTATGGCGCTTTCAGAGGTGGCGTTAGCCAGTTTTGTCCTTGTCATATGGATGTATTGGCAGGAAAGAATGAAAACACACACGGAGAGAAACAGCCAGAGCATCAACTAATACTGGGGCATTCACAAGATTGTTAGTTTTTTCTCGATGGGTACAAATCAATTCACGTTACAATAAACACACAACGTGACTTTCTTCGAGGTGAGCTCATGAATTTTCTCTCTGTTCGACCATCTGATAGTGATCTTATATCCAGCGATCTGCATGAATTGCTGGAATCGATCAGCACGAAAAGAAAAATGGAAAAACACACGTATTTGTTTCGAGAAGGAATGGATGCAGAAGAGCTTTATCTGATTCAATCAGGACTCATTGAAATCGGCAAGCTGACATCTGACGGAAAAGACCTGACGCTTAGAATCTGCCAAAAGCATGATATCGTCGGAGAATTAACACTTTTCACTGAAGAACCGAGGTATATGCTCAGTGCAAAAGTGCTAGAGGATGGCGAGGTGCTCGTCATTAATAAAAATAAGCTGGAAAAAGAATTAATCCAAAATGGCGCTTTGACATTTGAGTTCATGAAATGGATGAGCACGCACCTCCGGAAGATTCAGTCCAAAATCAGGGATCTGCTTCTTCATGGCAAAAAGGGGGCGCTCTATTCCACCCTTATCCGTTTATCAAACAGCTACGGAGTGGAGCGAAGCGACGGCATTCTGATTAACATTGTCCTGACAAATCAGGATTTGGCAAAGTTTTGCGCGGCTGCACGGGAAAGCATCAACCGTATGCTGGGAGATCTCCGCAAAAAAGGGGTTATTTCGATAGACGAATCCGGAAAAATTATTTTGCACAAGCGGGACTATTTACGATGTGAGATTGAGTGTGAAAATTGCCCGCTGGAGATTTGCAATATTGACTGAAAAAAACAAGGACAGCGGTGTCCTTGTTTTTTTACCTTGTCATAAAGAGGCACATGACGGCAAAAAAGAAGCAGGCATTCACAATTTCCAGAATGCCAATCGTTTTTACGGGCCAATCCCTGCCATGAAAAAACCATGCCCGCAAGCTGCTCGGGATAAAAGCGAGAAATGCCCATCCTGCTCCGAAAAGAGCGGATAAAAAGGGGAGCAGCAGGTGATACCCCCATGACCAGTATGCAAATGTCCTGTTTTTTCTTTCACGAATCACCGATTTCACATAAAAGGAACTCCCGATAAAAAATAAAGCAGACTGCAAGAAAATAAACCAAGCCCAGCCGTCGAGGGTTCCCATCCCCAGCCAGCAGCTCGCAAACCCGCCCGAACAAAAGAACAAGACACCTGCAACATCATTCAATAGCGCTCGTTCGTTTTTTCGGCGGGCAAAATACATATGTATGAGAAACAGCGGCAGTAAAGAAACGCCCACCCAGATGAGAGGCGGCTTATGAAAGACCGAGATCATCAAAAAGCAGCAGGCGGGAAAACCGTAATAACACATCCACTTTTGATATGGTTTGCTTTGTTTCTTTTTTAAGGCAAGCGTAACGGGATAAACCGCTAAGTATAGGAAAAGCCAGCCTAGGAAGAGCGGAATATGCCAAATAACGGGGCCTCCCTTGGCCATGCCGAGTAAAAATGGGATCAGCAGCATCGCCCACGCGCCGTGCTGCTTCGGAATCAGCGCCTTCATCGAAATCCTCCTTTTTTCTTTCATTATAAATGCAGTCACCCTCCTGATAAGTGACATTCATCATACAGGCTGTGAAATACATCACTGCTGTACAGGCTCAGTCGAGCTACACTAAAGCTATCCTTAGCACAGGAGGTTTTCCTATGAATCAGTGTGACTATTTATTATTTCTGAAACAACTTCCTATGTTTAATGAAGTGCCTCTATCCATTGTCGAAACCTTGCTGAAAAACGGCACGTTTATCCGCGGCTCATGTGATCAGTCTCCATCTTTTCTTCATTCTCAATCTGTTTATATTGTATTAAAAGGCAGTGTCCGTTTCATGGACAGCAGGCTCCCTGAAGGGTCGAAAACCGTTGCGCTGTGGGAAAAAGGCGATGTGTTTCCGATTGATGAAAAAGGCGGGCTTTATTTATCGCCCTTTATCTCAGTCAATGCCACTTCAGACATTCTGATTCTCAACATCCCATATTACATATTTAAGAAAATGATGTCTTATCATCCGCAGCTGCAAATGAACTTTTTGGCTATGCTTCAGCAAAATGTTTTTTGTTCCTATCAATTATTTTTGCGGTATTTGCATACATCACAGGATGAAAACGCTGAGCCCGGTTCTTAAATAGAGCCGGTTTTTTTTGATCTTTGAATGAAAGGCAGCTAATGACCCAAGCGTTCTGCCTGAACGCAGCCTTCCTCACATCCTGTGAAAAGCCTTCCTTCTCCTTTGTGTGAACATTTTGTGAAAAAAGCAGAGTGTGTGACATAGTTCACAAGGAAACACGCTGTCTCTGTTTATAGTGAACTTAGCATCACCTGACTCGGAAGGAGTGAACTCTCATGAAGAAAAAGAAAAGGAGTCCGTTGTTTAGGAGATTGAATTATTTCTCTCCTATCGAACACCATTCAAATAAACATAGCCAAACCACCCGCGAAGATCGCGATTGGGAGAATGTATACAGAAACAGATGGCAGTACGACAAAGTCGTTCGCTCCACCCACGGCGTTAACTGTACAGGGTCTTGCAGCTGGAATATTTATGTGAAAAACGGAATTGTCACGTGGGAAGGGCAAAATTTGAATTATCCATCAACAGGCCCGGATATGCCTGATTTTGAACCGAGAGGCTGCCCGCGGGGGGCCAGTTTTTCATGGTATATCTACAGCCCGCTCCGTGTGAAATATCCATACGTGCGCGGTGTGCTGATCAATTTGTGGCGGGAGGCATTGCAGACGCATCAAAATCCATTGGAAGCCTGGAAATCGATCGTCGAAAACCCTGAAAAAGCGAAGTCCTATAAACAGGCGAGAGGGAAAGGCGGTTTTGTGCGCGCTGAATGGCCGGAGGTGCTGAAGCTGATTTCAGCCTCTCTGCTGTATACAGTGATGAAATACGGGCCTGACCGAAACGTCGGTTTTTCTCCGATTCCGGCCATGTCCATGATCAGCCACGCATCAGGCTCCCGGTTTATGTCGTTAATCGGAGGCCCTATGCTCAGTTTTTATGACTGGTATGCGGATCTTCCTCCAGCATCCCCGCAAATTTGGGGTGACCAGACGGACGTTCCGGAAAGCAGTGATTGGTACAATTCCGGCTATATTATCACATGGGGCTCCAACGTTCCGTTAACGAGAACGCCTGACGCGCATTTTTTGGCGGAGGCCCGCTATAAAGGCGCTAAGGTCATTTCGATCAGTCCAGATTTTGCGGAATCCTCAAAGTTCGCGGATGACTGGCTGAGTATTCGCCAAGGGACTGACGGGGCGCTTGCGATGGCGATGGGTCACGTTATTCTGCAGGAATTTTACGTGAACCAAGAAACTGAACGTTTTATTGAGTACGCGAAGCAATACACTGATTTTCCATTTCTCGTCACTCTGTCAAAAGAAAATGGCGTATACACAGCGGGACGGTTTCTGCATGCGAAGGACATCGGGCGGAAGACAAAGCATGATCAGTGGAAGCCTGCGGTTTGGGATGAACAGACAAGTTCATTTGCCATACCCCAAGGGACAATGGGCTCGCGCTGGGACGGGCAGCAGAAATGGAACCTGCACATGATTGATGAAGAAACCGGGGAACCGATTGAACCCTGTCTCTCTGTGCTGGGAATAGAGGACGAAATCGGCACGGTGCGCATCCCGTATTTTTCAAATGACGGAAACAAAGTGCTCGAGCGGGATCTTCCTATTAAAAAAATGAACCTGAACGGTGAAGAAACGTACATCACGACCGTGTTTGACTTGATATTGGCTAACTACGGCGTGAACCGGGGCATCGGTAAACGATCGGCTGTCTCCTATGATGATCCTGAGCCGTTTACGCCTGCCTGGCAGGAACAAATGACAGGAATCAAAAAAGAAGCTGTCGTTAAGATTGCCAGAGAGTTTGCCCAAAATGCGATCGATACAGACGGCCGGTCCATGATTATCGTAGGGGCCGGCATTAACCACTGGTTCAACTCCGACACGATCTACCGAGCGGTGTTAAATCTTGTTTTACTTGTAGGCGCCCAAGGCGTAAACGGCGGAGGCTGGGCCCATTACGTGGGGCAGGAAAAGCTCCGACCTGCTGAAGGGTGGCAGACGATTGCAACTGCAAAGGACTGGGAGGGCGTGCCTAAGCTGCAAAACGGCACCTCATTTTTCTACTTTGCGACAGATCAGTGGCGTTATGAGGACCAGCCGATCAGTGATTTGGCATCGCCGATTGCTGCGTCATCCCGCTACAAGCACCACGCTGATTACAATGTGCTGGCCGCGCGGCTGGGGTGGCTTCCGTCTTACCCGACTTTCAATCAAAATGGCATCGATCTGTATAAAGAAGCTGAAAAAGCAGGGGCAGCAACACCTGAAGACGTTGGTGCGTACGTGGCCTCACAGCTCCAAGAGAAAAAACTGAAATTCGCGATTGAAGATCCTGATAATGAAGTGAATTTTCCAAGAAATCTCTTCGTATGGCGGGCAAATCTGATCTCAAGCTCAGGAAAAGGGCATGAATATTTTCTCAAGCATTTGCTGGGGACGACGAACGGTTTAATGAATGACGATAGCGACAGCATCCGCCCTGAAGAAATCAAATGGCGGGAGCAGGCGCCGGAAGGAAAGCTCGACTTGTTAATCAATCTTGACTTCCGAATGGCCGGTACGGCGCTGTATTCCGATATCGTGCTGCCGGCGGCGACATGGTATGAAAAACACGATCTCAGCAGCACAGATATGCACCCGTTCATTCATCCATTTGCTCCGGCGATCTCGGCTCCGTGGGAATCGAAGTCAGACTGGGATATTTTCAAGGCGCTGTCAAAAGCCGTTTCCGATCTGGCAGAAGAAGTCGATATGGAGCCCGTGAAAGAAGTGGTTGCGACGCCGCTCCTCCACGACACCATGCAGGAATTGGCCCAGCCATTCGGCAAAATCAATGACTGGAGCAAAGGCGAATGTGAAGCCATTCCGGGAAAAACGATGCCGAACATCCAAGTCGTTGAACGGGATTACAAACACATTTTTCATAAAATGACTGCACTTGGTCCGAACGTTGCTTTAAAGCCGAGCGGAACAAAAGGGATGAGCTGGTCAATAGCCGATGAATATGAATCACTCAAACAGAGATTGGGAGAAATCACCTCGGACAGTGTCGCAAAGGGATGTCCAAATATAAGTGAAGCAAAGCAGGCAGCAGAAGCGATTTTAACCCTATCATCCACTTCGAATGGAAAGGTCGCCGTCAAAGCATGGGAATCACTTGAAAACATCACGAACCTGAAGCTGAAAGACCTGGCGGAAGAACGCGAGGAAGAATGCTTTACGTTCGAACAAATTACAGCCCAGCCGAAAACGGTGATCACGTCTCCAGCGTTTTCCGGCTCTGAAAAAGGAGGGCGCAGGTATTCGCCGTTTACGACGAATGTTGAAAAATTAATCCCGTGGCGGACGCTGACAGGCAGACAATCCTATTATGTCGATCATGAACTGATGATGGAATTCGGTGAAACGATGGCGACATTCAAACCGATCCTCCAGCATCGCCCGTTTCTGAGCAAGCGGCCTGATCAAGAGGGAAAAGAAATCGTCCTCAATTATTTGACGCCGCATAATAAATGGTCTGTCCACAGCATGTATTTTGATTCTCTGCCAATGCTGACGCTGTTCCGCGGCGGGCCAACCGTGTGGATGAATAAAGATGATGCAGAGGACACGGATATCAAAGACAACGATTGGATTGAATGCTTTAACCGAAACGGTGTTGTCGTCGCGAGAGCCGTTTTGTCTCATCGGATTCCTAAAGGAATGGCGTTTATGCACCATGCCCAGGACCGCCACATCAACGTGCCAGGAACAAAGCTGACGAATAACCGCGGAGGCACCCATAACAGCCCGACAAGGATTCACGTCAAGCCGACACAGATGATCGGTGGCTACGCCCAGCTCAGCTACGGCTTTAATTATTACGGTCCAACGGGGAATCAGCGCGACCTGAACGTCGTCATCCGCAAGCTGAAGGAGGTCGATTGGCTTGAAGATTAAAGCGCAAATCGGTATGGTCATGAACTTGGATAAATGCATCGGCTGCCACACGTGTAGCGTTACCTGCAAAAACACGTGGACAAACCGTTCCGGTGCGGAATATATGTACTTCAATAATGTAGAAACAAAGCCGGGCATCGGCTACCCAAAGCAATGGGAGGACCAGGACAAATACAAAGGCGGCTGGACATTGAAAAAAGGAAAACTCGAGCTGAAATCGGGCTCGAAAACCAATCGGCTTGCAGGCCTTTTCTATAATCCGAATCAGCCGTCGATTGATGATTACTATGAGCCCTGGAACTATGATTATGAAACATTAACGAACAGCCCGCAGAAAAAACACCAGCCAGTAGCACGCCCGAAATCGTCCTTGACGGGGGATTTCATGAATATCGAATGGGGACCGAACTGGGAGGATGATCTTGCGGGCGGCCACATAACGGGACTTGAAGATCCCAACGTACAAAAGATGGAGGAATCGATCAAAACAGAATTCGATGAGGTCTTTATGATGTATTTGCCCCGTATTTGCGAGCACTGCATCAACCCGGCGTGCGTCTCATCCTGTCCATCCGGCGCCATGTACAAACGCGAGGAGGACGGCATTGTGCTTGTGGATCAAAACGCATGCCGTTCATGGAGATATTGCGTCTCATCCTGTCCTTATAAAAAAGTCTATTTTAACTGGCAAACGAACAAAGCGGAAAAATGCACACTCTGCTTTCCGCGTTTGGAGGCGGGACTGCCAACCATCTGCTCTGAGACGTGTGTTGGCAGAATCCGCTACCTCGGCGTCATGCTGTATGACGCGGACAAAGTGGAGGAAGCGGCATCTGTTGAAAATGAAAAGGATCTCTACCATTCCCAATTGGACGTTTTTCTTGATCCAAATGATCCTGAGGTTGCCAAGCTGGCAAAAGAACAAGGCATTCCGGCTGAATGGATAGAGGCTGCGCAGCAATCGCCGATCTATAAAATGATCATTGACTGGAAGATTGCGCTGCCGCTTCATCCAGAGTACCGCACGCTGCCAATGGTGTGGTACATTCCGCCGCTCAGTCCGATTATGAATCTCTTTGAAGGAAAAGGCAGCCGGCAATCCGCAGAAGATATTTTTCCGGCTATCGACCAAATGAGAATCCCGATTGATTATTTGGCGCAGCTGTTAACAGCCGGTGATACGGATCATATTCGGTCAACGTTAAAGAAAATGTCTGTCATGCGCCAGTATATGAGAGCGAACCAGACGAATAAATCAATCGACCCGGAACTGATCTCCAGTGTCGGCTTAACAGAACAGCAAATTGAAGATATGTATCGGCTGCTTGCGATTGCCAAATATGATGACCGCTTTGTGATACCGAGCAGTCATCGAGAAGAAGTTTCAGATTTATATGCTGAACAAGGGAGCTGCGGCTTATCATTTTCAGGCGGCCCCGGCTCCTGTTTCTAACTTTTGATAAATGAGGTGTAACAAGATGAACACCACAGACCGGCAAATTACGTTCTCCGCTCTTTCCTCTCTTCTCTCTTATCCGGATGAAGAGTGGAGAGCCGAGATTCCCGAATGGAAGGCTCTTATCCATGAAATCGGCAACCGGCAAATCCGAGAGAAGCTGCTGCACTTTTTCGAGGCGTCAGCCAGCTTTTCACCGGAAGCGCTGATTGAACACTATGTCTATACGTTCGACTTTGGAAAAAAAACAAATATGTATGTCACCTACTTTAACTCGGGCGAGCAAAGGGAACGCGGCATTGAATTGCTGCATTTAAAAAACACATACGAGCAATCCGGTTTTCTGCCGACAGAGAAAGAGCTGCCTGATTATCTGCCGCTGATGCTGGAATTTGCTGCGGCTGCAGAAATTGAAGCAGCGAGAAGCGTGTTTGAGAAATATCTGTCCAATGTGAGGGAGCTGGCATCCCGTCTCGAAAAAAATGACAGTATATACGCTGAACTGCTGCACGTGCTGCTGGCCGCGCTTGAAAACATTGGCGTACGTGAAAGCGTTGAAGGGGCTGTTCAGGCATGAGCGGGCAGATCCTCTGGGGTATTATGCCATACATTGTATTGACAATCTTTATCGGCGGCCATATTTACCGCTACCAGCATGACCAATTTGGCTGGACGGCGAAATCAAGCGAGCTGTTAGAAAAGAAAAAACTTGCGGCGGGCAGCACACTTTTTCACTGGGGACTGCTGTGCGTTGTCGGCGGGCATGTCATGGGGATTCTGATCCCAGAAGGCGTGTATGCTTCCCTTGGCATTTCAGAGCATATGTATCACAAAATGGCGATTGGCGCTGGCTTGCCGGCGGGCATTGCGGCATGTACCGGACTTGTCATCCTGACGTACAGAAGGCTGTTTGACAAAAGAATCCGCAAAACGAGCTCGCCATCCGATATCCTTACGCTCCTCCTGCTGCTGTTCATGATGCTGTCAGGCGTTGCGGCCACGTTTCTCAACATTGATTCGAAAGGATTTGATTACCGGACCACAGTCGGGCCCTGGTTCAGGGAAATCGTTTTGTTCAGGCCTGACGCCTCTTTGATGGAGAGTGTCCCGCTATGGTTTAAGTTTCATATTGTGATAGGATACGTCGTTTTTATCCTGTGGCCGTTTACGAGATTGGTTCATGTGTTCAGTCTGCCGCTCAAGTATCTGACCCGCAGCTACGTTGTATATCGGAAACGCTCGTGAAAATCCCCCTTGAAGAGGGGGATTTTTTTATCTTGATGAAAACATAAGATATCTTCTGAAAAGGTAATGGCTGGGCGGCCGGGAATCCTGTTGTGTTTGTATTTGGAAATAACATCAAGAATAAAACGGATTTTACTCATTTTAAACCGGCGGAACAGCAGATTATGACTCAGCCTGACTAGCTCCTTATATCTTTCTGATCAATATCCCGTTTTATATATTTTCTCTCATCAGAATGGGTATCAAATTCACTCTATCCACCGTATTTGCAGTCACAGCGCCGCCTCTTTTTCGGCGCTTGCCGGAGTGCTGAGCGGGTTCGGCCTGCCGCTCATGTTGTATCATCAGGCTTCACTCGGCGTTGCCAATAGTCTTGCTTTATTTCTGCAGAAACGATGCGGATGAATTCCGTGACAGTTAGTTTTCTCTAAACCTCTCCTCTTTTGGCGGAGAGGTTTTTTACTTACAAGGTTTATCGATTAGAAAAAAGAGGTAATACAGAGGTAATTGAATCAGATTGGAGAGAATCAGGATGCTGAAAAGGAGACTGGAATTTTTCTTTTTATATATGATGCTCATCGGGGCATATGTCATTTGGTTTTTTCCGGTTTCCAGGCTTGAGTTTTACGGAGGATTGCTTTGCTATATAAGCATTATTTTGTTCAGCATCTATTCATTAATTCTTGAAAACCGCACCTCGCAGCACACGCTGCTATGGATCCATATTCTTGTCTTTTTTCCAATTGTCGGCTACGTGTTTTATCTGTTTTCGGGACAGCTTTATGTAAAGGGAAAGCTGTTTAAGACAAAACGAATGTACAACAGGGAAAAGCTCAGGAAGCTGTTTGACAAGGAGGAAACGCCCGAAGTGACAGGGCTGAAGGACAATCAAGAGAGGTTCTTTACATATTCCATCAGGGCTGCCCATATGAATATCAATACGAAAAGCAACATCAAAGTGCTGAAAAACGGCGAAGAAACCTTCCCGGACATTTTCAAAGCAATGAGAAAAGCGGAATCTTACATACATATTGAATACTACATGTTTAAATCAGACATGCTCGGACGCGGCATGATGGATATTATGATGGAGAAAGCGCGCCAGGGTGTCGAGGTGAGGTTTTTATACGATGCGGCAGGAAGCATGAAGCTGGCAAGAAGAGATATTATGAGAATGAAACAAGCGGGGGTGGACATCGTCCCGTTTTCTCCGCTGAAATACGGGTTTTTCAACCAGAAGCTGAATTTCAGAAATCACCGGAAAATCGTGATCATCGATGGGAAAACCGGTTTTGTGGGCGGATTAAATGTTGGGAAGGAATATATCAGCAGAGATCCGTACATCGGATTTTGGAGAGATACACACCTGCGGCTTGAGGGGGAAATTGTGCAAACGCTCCACGCTATCTTTATGCTGGATTGGGAATACGTCTCCAATGAAGTGTTAATTGATCAAGAGGAGTACAATACCCCGGTTCCCGTGGAAGGAGGAGGCATTTATCAAATTGTCGCGACAGGCCCTGACATGAAGGAAAGCATGAGCGATCTTTATTATGAAATGATTTCTTCAGCGCAGAAATCAATATGGATCGCCACGCCCTATTTTGTCCCCAATGAATCCATTCGCACGGCGCTAAAAGCAGCGGCGACAAAGGGGGTTGAGGTAAGGGTTATGGTGCCGGAGAAGAACGACAGCTTTTTGACCCAATACGCGTCGAGGTCCTATTTCCCGGAGCTGCTCCTTGAGGGCATTGAAGTGTACTCCTACCAAAAAGGCTTCATGCATCAAAAAGTTATGATCATTGATGGCGATCTCGCCTCCGTCGGTACCGCGAATATGGACATGCGCAGCTTTCAGCTCAACTTTGAAGTGAATGTGTTCTTCACGGATGCCGAAGCGATCCGAACCCTTGAGGCCCATTTTGAGGAGGATATGCAGGAAAGTGAAAAGCTCAGCCCTGTCGGCTTTTATAAAAGAGGCGTGGCTGACCGGACAAAAGAGTCATTTGCCCGCCTGTTTTCAGGTGTTCTGTAAGAAAAAAGAAATCTAATCTTTCAAAACAGCCCGTGTATAGTATAATTGAGAAATATTATCAGTTATTTATACATTGGGGGAAGATAGGGTGCTGCGGCAATTTTTTTCATATTATAAACCATATAAAACGTTGTTCTTTCTCGACTTTTTCTCAGCGATCGCGGGAGGTTTAATGGAGCTGAGTTTTCCTTTGATCGTCAATTATTTTATTGATACCTTGCTGCCGGGCAGGGACTGGGGACTTATCATCGCGACCTCAATCGGGTTATTTGCGGTGTACGCGCTCAGCTCGGCTCTTCAGTATATCGTGACCTACTGGGGACACATGCTTGGTATCAATATTGAGACTGATATGAGAAAGTCGCTTTTTGACCATTTGCAAAAGCTCTCGTTCAAATTTTACGACAACAACAAGACGGGAACGCTGATGTCGAAGCTCACGAACGATTTAATGTATATCGGTGAAGTCGCCCATCACGGTCCGGAAGACTTATTCATTGCGGTCATGACCATTCTCGGGGCGTTCGGAGTGATGCTGTTTATTAACTGGCAGCTTGCTTTATTAACGTTTATCATTATGCCGATCGTCATTTGGCTAGCGCTTTATTTCAACAAAAAAATGACCAAAGCATTTACCACGCTGAACAAGGATATCGGAGACTTCAGCGCGCGTGTAGAAAATAACATCGGCGGCATCCGGCTTGTGCAGGCGTTCGGAAATGAAGCGTTTGAAAAAGAACGTTTCGCCGTCAATAACCAGCGTTTTCGTGTCACAAAGCTTTCTTCCTACAAAATCATGGCGAAAAACGGTTCAATCAGCTATATGCTGACCCGGTTTGTCACGCTGTTTGTCCTTTTGTGCGGGACGTGGTTTGTCATTCGCGGCTCCTTATCGTACGGGGAATTTGTGGCGTTTGTGCTCCTGACGAATGTGCTGTTCAGGCCTATTGACAAAATTAATGCCATTATCGAAATGTATCCGAGGGGGATCGCGGGTTTCAAAAGCTATATGGAGCTCATGGAGACAGAGCCGGATATTCAGGACTCGCCTGATGCGAAAGATGTTTCCGGCCTGAAGGGCAATATCCGCTATAAACATGTTTCGTTTGGCTATGATGACCATCACAATGTCCTCAATGACATCAACCTATCCATTCAAGCGGGGGAAACGGTGGCGTTCGTCGGTCCGTCAGGTGCGGGGAAATCAACGCTTTGCAGTCTGCTTCCGCGTTTTTATGAAGCATCAGAGGGCGACATTACGATTGACGGCATCAGTATAAAAGACATGACGCTTTCTTCGTTGCGCGGGCAGATTGGCGTCGTGCAGCAGGACGTTTTCTTATTCTCGGGCACGCTTAGAGAAAATATCGCCTACGGCCGATTAGGCGCATCTGAAGAAGACATTTGGCAAGCTGTGAAGCAGGCGCATCTGGAAGAGCTCGTCCATAACATGCCCGATGGGTTGGATACTATGATTGGCGAACGCGGCGTGAAGCTTTCCGGCGGGCAAAAACAGCGTCTGTCAATTGCAAGGATGTTCTTGAAAAATCCGTCGATCTTGATTCTCGACGAAGCCACCTCAGCTCTTGATACAGAGACGGAAGCGGCGATCCAAAAGGCGCTTCAAGAGTTGTCTGAGGGGCGCACGACGCTTGTCATCGCCCACAGGCTGGCGACGATCAAAGACGCGGACAGAATTGTAGTCGTCACAAACAACGGTATTGAAGAACAAGGCCGTCATCAAGACCTGATCGAAGCCGGAGGCCTATACAGCAGGCTGCATCAAGCGCAATTCGGGCAAATGGTGCATCGATAGGAGGAGAACATGGAAAGAAAAACTGTGCTGTACATTGCTGTTTCATTGGACGGGATGATCGCAAAAGAAGATGGAAGCATCGATTGGCCGGATGAATTTGAAGGTGAAGGCGACAACGGCTACAGTGATTTTTATCAGACTGTTGATACAGTCATTCTAGGGCGGAGCACATATGAGCACGTTAAAGTGCTAACACCGGTTTTCCCGTATCAGGATAAAACCTGCTATGTTTTTACAGGATCGCCCGACAGTTATCAAGATGAACATGTGACGTTTATCAATGAGGGAGCCAGAGCCTTCACTGCCCGTTTGAAACAGGAAAAAGGCTCAAACATCTGGATAGCTGGCGGGGCAGAGCTTGTGAATGCCTTTATGAAAGAAGATGCCATCGACGAATTCATCATCACTGTTATTCCCGTCGTTTTAGGAAGCGGCATCCCGCTGTTTCACGAACTAACAAATGAAACAAAACTGCGGTTAAAAGGGACAAAACAATTTGGACAAGCGGTTCAGCTCCATTATGTAAGAGCATAAGAAAAAGGATAGACAGATGTCTATCCTTTTTTGTATGTAAGTTAGAGCGCTTCTCTCTCAGCAGGCTCGATGAGATTTTGGAATTTTTCAATGAGCTGTGATGCTTTTGTTCCTTCAACTACGATCAGATATTCCTTTTCATTATGAGCCATGCGGAATGTTTCAAGCTCAATTAAGCTTTTGATTTTGCACATCGTTTTCTTTGAATAAATATAAACCTCGTGGCTTCCGGAATGGCACATTTTATAAAGATGAATCAAATTTCTTAAAGTAAAGGCCTGTGCGGCTACTTTCAGAGACTTGATATTTTTCATGATCTTTCTCCTCCATCGATTGTTGTCTTATATAGCCTAAGTTCCCAAAGCTGACAAGTCGTAAACCTATTTTTGCACATTTATGACTTCCATTGCAGCGCACCGCCCCCGATGCGTTTGACACCGCGGATGGAGCTTAATTCATCCATCAAGCGGAGAAGCGCCTTGTCTTTCTGCTTTGCTTCAATCATGAAATCAATATTAGTTCCCCATTGCCTAAAGCGTTCCAACAGCGGCAGCAAAAAGTTGGCGTCAACATAATCGGCGTGGCTGCGTATCGCTTGCTCCGATTTTGGGGAAGACAAGTGAACCTTTGGCTGAAGGCCGATCCGCTCCCACGTTTTGATCATGCGGGGCAGTGCTACATTCAGGTCGGCGTGATCGTCTGGATTGGCGTAAAAATGATGAAAGTCAAAGACAAACGGAACATCCTCCTGCTCACAGACCTGAAGCGTTTCTTCCGTTGTATATGTTTTATCATCATTTTCAAGTGTCATCCGATCTTTGATCTCCTGCGGCAGCTGTTTTATATTTTGATGAAATTGTGCAGTGGCGGTGTCTTTATTTCCGTAAGCGCCGCCAATATGAATGTTGATAACGGAGCGATCAGCAATGCCCATGGCCTCAAGCATGCGGTAGTGATACGCCATATCGGTTACCGCATTTTTTGTGACGGATTCCTTCGGGCTCGTAAACAGAGTGAATTGATTTGGATGAAAGCTTGTTCGCAGTTGATGTGTTTTAACAAGCTCTCCAATCTCCCGAAACTCTTTTTGAAACGGTGTTACAAAATCCCACATCACGTCGGGATGCGTAGCCAGCGGCACAATCGAACTGGAAAAACGGTACAAAGGAATGCCGTGGCCGATGATATAGTGAAGGGTTCTCATCGTATTACGCAAATTGGCTTTTGTCACAGTCAGAAGCGCTTCTTTTCTTTCAGTCTTTGAAAGCTTTGAATAACGCGCGAATGTCAATGTTTTAGCGGGAGACGCATCCCAAAGGCTCATCGCATTTGAAACGAACCCGAATCTGAAAATCATAGGAACTCTCCTTTATAAGAAATAAGATAATGCCCTGCCGAGCCATTCCGCCGGGCGCTGCCTGAATGTGCGCTTGCTGAAATCCTCCATCGTCAGCAGCTCCGACTTTTTCATATCCTCCTCAATCGTGGCATAGACTTCACTTGTAAACGCTTCGTCATCAATTTCGACATTCACCTCTTCATTTAAAAACAGGCTCCGTTTATCGAAGTTGGCTGTTCCGATTATGCTGAGATGGTCGTCTATGATGAGGGCTTTTACATGATAAAACCCTTGATAATAACGATAAATAAGACAGCCGGCATCCAAGAGCTCCGAATAATACGTAAAAGCTGCTTCTCGTACCAGCGGATGGTCTGATTTCATCGGTACAATGATTCTCACGGATACGCCGTTTTTTCTTGCATTAATAAGGGCCTCTTGAAGCGGTTTTGATGGAATGTAATAAGGCGTGCAAACCGTAAGGCGATTCTTCGCTTGTGCAATGTTGGCCAAGTATATGTTTTCAAGGGAATAACCGTCGGTCGCATATATCTTGTGAGAAATAGCCCCTTGCTGAAGCTTTGGCCAAACATCCGAACCCAGAACGATTCCGGTATTACGTTTTAGATCAGAAGCAAAAAGCGTTTGAAGATCATGTACGCCTTCTCCCATCATGCGCAGATGATAATCCTCCCAATTGCCGAACTTCGCCTTCTTTCCAAGATATTCTTCGGCGATATTAAATCCGCCGATATAACCGATTTTTCCGTCTATCACCGTAATCTTCCGGTGATTCCGTTTTTGCATGTGAAAAAAGAAAAAAGGAAAACGGGGACGATTCATCACATGGACATGGACGCCGGCATTTTTCATCGTCTGCAGCGCCGTTTTTTTAATTGCCCGGCAGCCCGCCCAATCCAGAAGCAAATAAACGGATACGCCAGCTTGGGCTTTTGTTTTCAGCAAGGTATACATATTGTGGCTGACCTCATCATTTTTCATAATAAAAAACATCATATGAACAGAAGAGGCGGCCTGGCGAATATCATTCATCATCCGCTCAACGAGATCAGCGCCGCAGTGGATCAATTCGATGTCACTCTTCTTTTTTGAAAAAACAGGCTCGTACGCCTTTTTTCTGTATCCGGCACGGCCCATGAAGATATCAAGCAGAATCAAGGCAAAGAAAATAACGACAATGATCATAATCACGATAAATACCTTCATACCGGCACTCCTTTCCGTAGTAAAGGTAGTGTGCCCGAACAGCAGGAATTTAATTATTGACTGAACACTCATTCATTATTTATCATAAAGATAATCTTATACAGATTCGGGGGTAGGGGATCGCGGTCTTTATCAGTAAAAAGGGGGAATTGGAATGAGCGGCTTTCTCATCGCAAATGCATTATTATTTCTGATTGTAACCGCTTACGCTGTCTGTTTGTTTGTGTACTTGGTCAAAACGAGACTGGCCTACATCAAGCTCGGCCAGAAAGAACAATTTGATCAACGGTTCAAGGAACGGCTTCACGCCATATGGGTGAATGTATTCGGACAGAAAAAACTGCTCAAGGACAAGAAAAGCGGAATCATTCACGTCATGTTTTTCTACGGATTTATATTGGTTCAGTTCGGAGCAATTGACTTTATCATCAAAGGACTGGCTCCCGGCCGGAATCTGCCGCTTGGCCCGGTCTATCCCGCCTTCACCTTTTTTCAGGAAATTGTTACGTTTCTCATTTTAATTGCTGTTGGGTGGGCATTCTACAGACGTTATATCGAAAAGCTCGTGAGGCTGAAACGCGGTTTCAAAGCCGGACTCGTTCTTATTTTTATCGGAGGGTTAATGCTGACCGTTCTGCTTGGGAACGGGATGAATCTGATTTGGCATGAGCATGGGCTTTCTTGGAGCGAGCCAATTGCCTCAGGTATTGCGTTTATGCTTAGCGGTGTCGGGAAAACAGGCGCGGCGGTGATTTTCTATATCGCATGGTGGATCCATCTCCTATTCTTGCTTAGCTTTTTAGTGTACGTGCCTCAGTCAAAGCATGCCCATTTAATCGCCGGCCCGGCAAACGTCTTTTTCAATCGAATGGAATCTGCCGGAAAACTTGAAAAAATTGATTTTACCGACGAAACGAAAGAAAGCTACGGAGCGGGAAAAATTGAGGATTTCAGACAGTCTCAGCTGCTTGATCTGTACGCGTGTGTCGAGTGCGGCCGCTGTACAAATATGTGTCCTGCAACAGGCACCGGAAAAATGCTTTCTCCGATGGACTTGATTTTGCGTCTCAGAGACCATCTCACGGAAAAAGGCGCTGCCGTCACCTCGCGCTCCCCATGGGTGCCCGCAGCAGCGTTTCGGCATACGAGAGGCAATCAGCTGGCTGCGGCGTCAGCGGGCAACGGATCGCAGGAAGCCGCAGCGGCGCTTGATTACAATCCAAGCTTGATCGGCGACGTCATCACAGAGGAAGAAATTTGGGCATGCACCACTTGCCGGAACTGTGAGGATCAATGCCCGGTCATGAATGAGCACGTGGATAAAATCATCGACCTCCGCCGCTACCTCGTACTGACAGAAGGAAAAATGGACAGTGACGCCCAGCGCGCAATGACAAGTATTGAGCGGCAAGGGAATCCGTGGGGACTCAACCGCAAGGAACGTGAAAATTGGCGTGACGAGGCGCCGGATGCTGAGATTCCGACTGTAAAAGAAATGAAAAAAGAAGGAAAAGAATTTGAGTACCTTTTCTGGGTAGGCTCCATGGGGTCTTACGACAACAGAAGCCAGAAAATCGCAATTTCCTTTGCCAAGCTGCTCAATCACGCGGGCGTGTCCTTCGCGATCCTCGGCAATAAAGAAAAAAATTCAGGAGACACGCCGCGCCGCCTCGGAAATGAATTTTTGTTCCAAGAGCTGGCTGAGAAGAATATTTCTGAATTTGAAAAAAATGATGTCAAAAAAATCGTTACGATCGATCCCCATGCATACAATTTATTTAAAAACGAATATCCGGATTTCGGATTTGAAGGCGAGGTTTATCATCATACAGAAGTGCTGGCCGAGCTTGTGAAAAACGGAAAATTAAGACCGCAGCACCCGCTTCATGAGACGATTACCTTCCATGATTCGTGCTATTTGGGCCGGTACAATGAAGTCTATGATCCGCCGAGAGAGATTTTGAAAGCCATTCCGGGCGTGCAGCTTGTTGAAATGGAGAGAAACCGGGAAACCGGCATGTGCTGCGGAGCCGGCGGGGGATTAATGTGGATGGAGGAAGAAACAGGCAACAGGATTAACGTCGCCAGGACAGAGCAAGCGCTCGCAGTCAACCCATCGGTGATCAGTTCTGGCTGTCCGTATTGTCTCACCATGCTTGGGGACGGCACAAAGGCGAAGGAAGTCGAAGACCAAGTCAAAACGTACGACGTCGTCGAGCTTCTGGCTCAATCCGTTTTAGGCGCTGATCTGAAAATGGGGGAGAAGCAATGAATTTTTCATTATCAGAAGAACATGAGATGATACGAAAATTGGTGCGCAATTTTGCGAAGCATGAGGTGGCCCCGACAGCGGCTGAACGGGACGAACAAGAACGCTTCGATCGCGAGCTGTTTCGGGAAATGGCAAATCTGGGCCTGACGGGAATTCCATGGCCTGAAGATTACGGCGGAATTGGAAGTGACTATTTAGCCTACGTCATCGCGGTGGAAGAGCTGTCAAAAGTGTGCGCCTCCACCGGAGTGACGCTTTCCGCCCATATCTCTCTTTGCAGCTGGCCGCTGTTTGCCTTTGGGACGGAGGAACAGAAGACAGAGTACTTAACACAGCTGGCCCTCGGAGAGAAAATCGGCGCATTCGCTTTGACCGAAGCACGGTCTGGCTCTGACGCCGGCAGCATGAAAACAACAGCTGAACGAATCGGCGATGACTATGTGTTGAATGGTTCCAAAGTGTTTATCACAAACGGCGGCGTTGCTGATATTTACATTGTTTTTGCTGTCACCGATCCCGAGAAAAAGAAAAGAGGCATTACCGCTTTTATAGTAGAAAAGGATTTTGAAGGATTTTTTACAGGCAAGAAAGAAAAGAAGCTGGGCATCCGTTCTTCACCGACAACGGAAATCATGTTCGAAGATTGTGTAGTGCCCGCATCAAAGCGTCTCGGAGAAGAAGGAGAAGGCTTCAAAATCGCGATGAAGACGCTTGACGGAGGCAGAAACGGCATAGCTGCACAAGCCGTAGGCATCGCCCAAGGAGCGCTTGATGCGGCGCTTCAATATGCAAAAGAGCGAAAGCAATTCGGAAAATCGATCGGCGAGCAGCAGGGCGTCGCTTTTAAACTCGCGGATATGGCGACAATGATAGAAGCTTCAAGGCTATTGACCTATCAGGCTGCGTGGTTAGAATCATCGGGCCTCCCATATGGAAAAGCTTCCGCCATGTCCAAACTGATGGCTGGAGATACGGCGATGAAGGTAACGACCGAAGCCGTGCAGATTTTCGGCGGCTACGGCTATACAAAAGATTATCCGGTAGAACGCTATATGCGTGATGCAAAAATCACGCAAATCTATGAAGGCACTCAAGAAATTCAAAGACTGGTCATCTCCAGAATGCTCGCGGATTAACGGAAAACATCTCTCAGTCGGATCACTCTTGTAAAATTATTTAAATTAACGCTGTTAAGGGTAGCATATTCTGTTTTAT
>NZ_JAVAXX010000087.1:0-22088 GCF_042709275.1 Bacillus sp. LR_5
ATTTCCTTCAAAAAAGCTCGTCATTGTCACCTGTATGGATACACGGCTCACAGAACTTCTTCCGCAAGCAATGGGGCTTAAAAACGGTGATGCTAAAATTGTAAAAAACGCGGGAGCCATCGTTTCTCACCCATTTGGAAGCGTGATGCGAAGCATACTGGTTGCGATTTATGAATTGCAGGCTGAAGAGGTGTGCATTGTCGGTCACCATGAGTGCGGGATGTCAGGATTAAATGCAACTTCGATTCTCGAGAAAGCAAAGGAACGCGGGGTGGAAGAAAGCTGCCTGAATTTGCTGTCGAGCGCCGGACTCGATTTGAAATCATGGCTGACCGGCTTTCACAGCGTAGAAGAAAGCGTTTCCCACAGTGTGAATATGATCAAGAATCATCCGCTGCTGCCGAAAAAGGTGCCGGTGCACGGGCTTGTCATTCACCCTGAAACAGGAAAACTTGATGTCGTCATTAACGGTTATGAAACTGAGCTCATAAACACACATTCATAAGGGAGGTTATAACAAAATATGCGATTCTCAGGGAGATTCAAGGGATACAATTTACAGAAATTTCAGAAAGACCTGATTGCAGGTATCGTAGTAGGTGTCGTGGCAATTCCTTTAGGGATGGCGTTTGCCATTGCCTCGGGAGTCGAGCCTGAATACGGGCTGTACACTGTTGTTGTGGCAGGGATTTGTATTTCTTTGTTTGGGGGATCCAAATATCAAATTGGCGGTCCGACAGGCGCCTTTGTCCCGATTCTATTTGGCATTGTGATACAGTACGGCTTGGAGAACCTGCTGATTGCAGGGTTTATGGCAGGGGTGATGCTGGTGCTGTTCGGGCTGTTTAAGCTCGGAAAAATAATGAAATTCGTGCCGAAACCTGTTATCGTCGGTTTTACAGCCGGAATTGCCGTGCTGATCTTTACTGAGCAAATCGCTAATTTTCTCGGTTTAAGAAATGTTGAAAAACATGAGAACTTTCATCACAACATGTTTGAAATCGCACAGAAGCTCGGCACCTTTAACGTGTATGCCATTCTGACAGCAGTGATCGGGCTTGTCATTTTGCTTGTATCTGCCAAAGTGATGCCTAAAGTACCGGGCGCTTTATTGGCGCTTCTGATTTCCACACTGGTCGCGGTTGTGTTTTTCCCTGACCGCATGGCAACGATCGGGTCAACTTATGGAGAAATTCCTCGCCATTTGCCGGAATTTCAGTTTCCTGAGCTTACATTGGATAAAATGGTTATGCTGTTTCCGGCAGCGCTTGTCATCGCGCTTCTTGGCGGCCTTGAGTCCATTTTGTCCGCAATGGTCGCTGATAACATGAAGGGCTCAAAGCATGACAGCAACAAAGAGCTTGTCGGCCAGGGGATTGCGAATATGGCTGCGCCGCTGTTCGGCGGAATCCCGGCAACAGGAGCGATTGCCAGAACGGCAACCAATATTAAAAACGGAGCGGTTTCTCCTGTTTCCGGCGTCGTTCACGGTGTAGTCGTTCTTCTTGTCTTGCTCGTATTCGCGCCTTATGCATCTCATGTGCCGCTTGCCAGTATGGCGCCGATTCTCATGGTTGTCGCATGGAATATGAGTGAGCGCAAGGAAGTCGCAAACATGCTGAGACTGAAAAACGCTGATTCCTTTATTTTGGCAGCGACCTTTGCGCTAACGGTTCTGTTTGACTTAATCGTCGGTGTGGCAACCGGCTTGCTGCTCGCATTTGTGTTCTTTATCAGAAGAATGAGCGAAGCGACACGCATCCACAATCAGGAATCGCATCCTGTTCTGGCGAAGAGAGAAGATCCATCTGTCAGCATGTATGCCATAGAAGGGCCGCTGTTTTTCGGATCAATTGATTCCCTTGAATCTTCATTGCTGGAGCATGTACAGAAAAAGCCGAAGACCCTTATCCTGCTCATGAATAAGGTGCACTACATGGATACGTCGGCTGAAGCAGTGCTTGGGAATGTTATGAACAGAATTAAACGTCACAATGGAAAGCTGATGATTGTAGGACTGCAATCGCAGCCGAAGGAGCTGCTGCATAAAACAGGCCTATTTCACAAAATAGGGAAGCAGCATTTCTTTGATCACCATGATGAAATCACAGGTTAAAAAAAGCGGCCATTGCGGCCGCTTTTTTATGCATGCTCAAATCGTTTTGTCAGTTTTTCTTGGTGGGCTTTCATCACGTCTTCTAAAGAAACTCCGTACATATCAGCAAGAATAGCGATATTTCCGATGACATCTCCCATTTCTTCAATCAATTCTTGTTTTTGCTCAGCTCGTGTCGATTCCTTCTCATCCGGCCGGTCTCTGCCGATCTCATATGCCCTGACAGCCCGGGCCAGCTCTCCGGCTTCCTCCATTAAAAAGCCGACTCGAATAAACGGTCCGTATTCTGTCCAGCCTCTTTTTTTGTAAAACTCTTTCATCCATTTTTCTGCATCAGCCAGCTGCACCATCATCACTCCTGCATTCTTTATGTATTTCATATTGATATTATCACATGAAGATGGGACAATATATAGTGTATTTTTGAATGTTTGATACGATATATAGATACGGAGATGACAAAGATGAAAACCATTTGTGTATTTGCGGGCTCAAACCCGGGGGGGAATGAAGCGTATAAACGAAAAGCGGCAGAGCTTGGAGCGTATATGGCTGAGCAGGGAATCGGCCTTGTCTATGGGGGTTCCCGCGTAGGCTTGATGGGCACGATTGCTGATGCGATTATGGAAAACGGCGGAACTGCAATCGGGGTCATGCCGAGCGGCTTGTTCAGCGGGGAGGTTGTCCATCAGAACCTGACTGAGCTGATTGAAGTAAACGGGATGCATGAACGAAAAGCCAAAATGAGCGAGCTGGCGGACGGCTTTATCGCCATGCCGGGCGGCTTCGGTACATATGAAGAATTATTTGAAGTGCTTTGTTGGGCGCAGATCGGCATCCACCAAAAGCCAATCGGACTGTACAATGTCAACGGATATTTTGAACCAATGATGAAAATGGTCAAATACAGCATTCAAGAAGGATTTTCTAACGATTCTCATCTAAAACTGATCCACAGCTCGTCGCGGCCGGATGAGTTAATTGAGCAAATGCAGAACTACTCTTATCCGATTTTAGAGAAAAAGTGGACAGAAATTTAAAAAGAGACTTTCACGTGGAAGAGGAGAGAATGAGTCCGCCACCTAGCGTATTTGGTCTATTGCCGGGCAGAGAATTCATTAAAAATCGAGTTTTTTTAACAAAGTGAGATTTCCTTAAGGGAAATCTCTTTTTTACTTCTCTTTTGCCTGCATCGTATTTAGCAGTAATAAAGGACTTTTTCACTAGTTTGGATAATAAGCACAGGTAAGGAGGGGGATGAAAATGGCAACATTGTCAGATGTGGCAAAAAAAGCAAATGTTTCGAAAATGACGGTATCACGAGTGATCAATCATCCTGAGACGGTGACAGATGAATTGAAAAAGCTTGTTCATTCTGCGATGAAAGAGCTGAATTACATCCCTAATTATGCGGCGAGAGCGCTTGTTCAAAACAGAACACAGGTTGTCAAACTGTTGATTCTTGAGGAAATGGATACGACTGAACCATATTACATGAACCTGCTGACCGGAATCAGCCGGGAGCTGGATCGCAATCATTATGCTCTGCAGCTTGTGACAAGAAACTCTCTCAATATTGGCCAATGCGACGGCATTATTGCCACCGGGTTGAGAAAGACCGATTTTGAAGGTGTGATCAAAGCTATTGAAAAACCGCTGGTCGTATTTGGGCAAAATGAAATGGGCTATGACTTTATCGATGTAAATAACGAGAAAGGCACTTTTATGGCAACCCGCCATGTTATGGGACTGGGGGAGCGGGAAGTTGTCTTTTTTGGCATCGATTTAGATGAGCCTTTTGAACGTTCAAGAGAACAGGGCTATATTCGGGCGATGAATGAAAGCTTTAGAAAAACGAATCTGTATCGGATCGACAATAGTTCTAAGAAAAGTGAATGCCTTGCAAGAGAAGTGCTGAAATCCCTGGATAACCAGGCCGCATTTGTCTGCGCGTCCGATCGAATCGCACTCGGCGTCATTCGTGCGGCGCAATCGCTTGGAAAACGAATTCCGGAAGATGTTGCGGTGACCGGGAATGACGGTGTTTTTCTTGATCGCATTTCCTCGCCCCGGTTGACTACGGTCAGACAGCCTGTTGTAGAAATGGGGGAAGCCTGTGCGAGAATGCTATTGAAAAAAATGAATGAAGACGGTGCTGCTCAAGGAAATCTATTTTTTGAGCCGGAGTTAATTGTACGTGAATCAACTTTGTAAGAGCTTTATTCTGTTATCGGTAACAAGGTAAAAAGGATTGTTCCTGCTATTTCATCATGATACTTTCACTAAGAGCCGGCCTAAATAAAACGGGATTCAAAGGAGGAGACATGATGGAATATGCAGCGATTCATCATCAGCCGTTCAGTTCTGATGCTTATTCTTATGACGGGCGGAGAGTGCATATCAAGATTCGGACGAAAAAAGGTGATGCCGATCACATTCGATTGATTTGGGGCGATCCTTATGAGTACAACGATGGCAGGTGGGCGGCAAACGAGCAGCCGATGAGGAAAATGGCCGCAACAGACTTGCATGATTATTGGTTTGCTGAAGTGGTGCCGCCATATAGGCGTTTGCAATATGCGTTTGTTATATCAGACCATCAAGAAGACATCTTTTTCGGAAGTTCAGGTGTATGCCCTCATAACGAAAAAACGCTGGAGACGACCCATTATTATTTTAAACTTCCATTTGTTCACGAGGCTGATACATTCCAAGCGCCTGAGTGGGCCAAATCAACGGTTTGGTATCAAATTTTTCCAGAGCGTTTTGCGAATGGAAGAGAAGACTTGTCACCGGAGAATGCATTACCTTGGGGGAGCAAAGATCCGGATGTCAATGATTTTTTTGGAGGCGATTTGCAAGGGATGATTGACAAGCTTGATTATTTAGAGGATTTAGGCGTAAACGGAGTTTATTTGACTCCAATCTTTTCCGCGCCTTCTAATCATAAATACGACACGCTGGATTACTATTCCATTGACCCGCATTTTGGAGATCCGAAGCTTTTTCGTACATTGGTCAGCCAGCTTCATCAGCGGGGGATGAGAATTATGCTTGATGCTGTTTTTAATCATATAGGCAGCGCTTCTCCGCAATGGCAGGATGTCGTGAAAAACGGAGCTCAATCCCGTTATAAAAACTGGTTTCATATTCACTCTTTTCCTGTCAAAGAAGACAATTATGATAGGTTTGCGTTTACACCTGATATGCCGAAGCTCAATACGGCTAATCCTGAAGTACAGAGATATTTGCTTGATATTGCTTTGTACTGGATTCGTGAATTTGACATTGACGGCTGGCGTTTGGATGTGGCAAATGAAGTGGATCACGTTTTTTGGAAGACATTCAGGCAAGCCGTCTCAGCAGAAAAGCCTGACGTTTATATTTTAGGGGAGATCTGGCATTCTGCCGAACCTTGGCTTAGAGGAGATGAATTTCATGCGGTGATGAACTATCCTTTTACAGAGCCTATGATTGAATATTTTGCTGACGGGACGATTCCAGCCTCGCGTATGGCCCACCGTGTAAATGCGCATTTAATGAATGGGATGAAGCAGGTCAATGAGGTGATGTTTAATTTACTGGATAGCCATGATACAAAACGCCTTTTGACCAGATGCCGACATGACGAGAAAAAAGCACGGGCTTTGCTGGCCTTTATGTTTGCCCAGACAGGTTCACCATGCATCTATTACGGAACGGAAATCGGGCTGGACGGCGAAAATGATCCATTATGCCGGAAATGTATGGTTTGGGAAAAAGAGAAGCAAAACCGAGACATGCTGCGATTTATGAAACGATTGATTGCTTTACGCAAACAGGAAAACACTTTATTGACTGAGGGAAGTCTTGAGTGGAATTTGCTGGATGACCAAAACAATTTTATTAGCTTTTCACGGAATCTTGATGAAAAAACACTGATTTATTTCTTTAATCAGGGGGACGCGACCCGACATGTCAGTTTGCGAGATTTGAATATTGAAAGGAATAAAAAAATCTACGATGTATGGACAGAGCAGCCGCTTCATCATCACGATGTAATTGCCGTTCAGCCGGGAGAATTTTTTATTTTGGGTGCTGCCGTCCCTGTTTAAATTCTGTTATCGGTAACAAATCAAAAGTTGTTGTAACCGCTTTCTATAGAACAATACAATTGTTTTAGATTCATAAATAGAAGGGGGAAACAAGATGATACTTTTTAAAAAGGGGTTCGCCTTATTGGCGGCATCAGTTCTGACATTTGGCCTTGCCGCCTGTTCTAATTCAAAAGATCCGGCAAGCTCTGATGGCAAAAAGGTCCTGACTGTGTCTGTCGAAGAGACCTATAAAGAATACATTGAAAGCATGAAAGCAACATTCGAAAAAGAGAATGATGTCACAATAAAAGTCGTTGAAAAGCAAATGTTCGAGCAGTTGGAAGCGCTTCCTCTTGATGGCCCGGCGGGTAATGCACCTGATGTGATGCTTGCCGCCTACGACCGGATCGGCGGTTTGGGCCAGCAAGGACATTTGCTTGATATTAAGCCATCTAATACAAAAAGTTTCGGAGATAAAGAGATGCAGCAGGTGACGGTTGACGGCAAGGTGTATGGAATGCCGCTAGTCATTGAAACACTAGTTTTGTATTACAACAAAGATCTCTTACAAACAGCACCAAAAACATTTAAAGATCTGGAAACATTAACGGGGGATTCCCGGTTTGCGTTTGCTTCAGAAAAAGGAAAATCAACCGGCTTTTTAGCGAAATGGACTGACTTTTATATGTCGTACGGGTTGTTGGCCGGTTATGGCGGATACGTATTTGGAAAAAACGGCACAGATTCCGGGGACATCGGCCTGAATAATAAAGAGGCTGTAGAAGCAGTGAAATATGCGGAGAAATGGTTTAAAACCTATTGGCCAAAAGGCATGCAAGACAATTCAAGCGCTGACGATTTTATTCAGCAGATGTTTTTAGATGGAAAAGCGGCTGCGATCATCGGCGGACCTTGGTCAGCTGCCAACTATAAAGAGGCCAAATTGAACTACGGAGCGGCTCCCATTCCGACATTGCCAAATGGAGAAGAATATGCCCCTTTTGCCGGCGGGAAGGGCTGGGTTGCATCAAAATATACAAAAGAACCCGAACTGGCTGAAAAATGGCTTGAATATGCTACAAATGATGCCAATGCTTACGCTTTTTATGAGGATACAAACGAAGTTCCGGCTAATACAGCTGCAAGGAAGAAAGCGGATGAGCAAAAAAATGAGCTGACGTCAGCTGTGATTAAACAATATGAAACAGCGACACCGACTCCGAATATTCCGGAAATGGCTGAGGTATGGACGGGAGCGGAAAGTTTGATTTTTGACGCAGTGTCAGGAAAAAAAGCGGCGCAAACATCAGCGAATGATGCTGTAAACGTCATAAAGGAAAACATCAAAGAAAAGTATGTGAAATAAAACGGCGGGGTAGCGTCCGGAAGAATAGAGGGCGAAATAATGAATACACACCACACACTTGCAAAGCAAAAACGAAAGGCAGGGCTTTTATCAATCATTCCAGGACTTGGGCAGATTGCGAATCAGCAGTTTTCAAAGGGAATCTTGTTTCTTGCCATCACAGGTTTGTTTGCTTTTGAATTATGCGTTTTCGGCATTCAGGCGCTCACTGGATTGATTACATTGGGAAGTGTTCCCGGTGAAGACCATTCACTGTTTATGCTGATTGAAGGCACGCTGCAATTGATCGTGACGCTGATTTTCCTCATGTTCTATATCTTTAATATTCATGATTCGCGTAAGACCGCCGCTATGAAAGCGGCGGGTTTGGAGGTCAATACAACGGCCAAGGATATGATCTGTCATGCGGGTGATAAAGGGTTTCCATATTTATTTACACTGCCGGCATATATCATGATGGTGTTTGTAATTATTTTTCCAGTTTTAGTGACTCTGTTTGTTGCATGTACAAACTATGATTTTTATCATATTCCGCCTAACAGTCTGATTGACTGGGTCGGTTTTAAAAATTTCTTGAATATTTTTTTCCTCGGCTCCTATCGTGAAACATTTGTAAATGTTCTCGGCTGGACGATCATCTGGACAATCTGTGCAACAACGCTGCAAATCATTTTGGGTATCGTGACGGCACTTTTCGTCAATCAGGATTTTATAAAAGGCAAGCGGATTTTCCGAATGATTTTCTTATTTCCATGGGCTGTTCCGGCTTTTATTACAATCATGAGTTTTTCCAACATGTTTAACGACAGCATAGGGGCGGTGAATGCGCAGGTGATTCCATTATTAAATCACCTGCCGTTTGTAGAGCTGCCGGCGATTGCGTGGAAGACTGATCCTTTCTGGACAAAGACAGCCCTCATTATGATTCAGACCTGGCTCGGCTTTCCCTATATTTATGTCATGGTAACGGGAGTGCTTCAGGCGATTCCAGGTGAATTGTATGAAGCGGCAAAGATTGACGGGGCCACTTTTATTCAGCGCTTTCGGCATATTACATTCCCGATGATTTTATTTGCGACAGCACCCGTGATGATTACCCAGTATACGTTTAATTTCAATAATTTCTCGATCATCTACTTATTTAATGAGGGAGGACCGGGCAGCGCGGGAGCCGGGGCCGGGTCGACCGATATCTTAATTTCTTGGATTTATAAACTGACAACAGGCACATCACCGCAATATTCCGTAGCGGCGGCTGTTACACTGTTAATTTCTTTCATTGTCATTGGAATTTCTCTGATTGCTTTCAAAAAATCGAATGCTTTTGGCAATGAGGAGGTTATGTAGGTGAACGCGAGAACTGCCAGAATGCTTAATAGAATCTGTACCTATTTATTTTTGACGCTTTTAAGTATTGTCATTATTTATCCGTTGCTGATTACGGCATCATCCGCTTTCCGTGTGGGAAATGCGGCAGCTTTTCAACTCGATTTTTCGGGTTCTTGGACTTTGGATCATTTTAAGCGGCTGTTTGACGAGACGCTTTATCTTCATTGGTACAGCAATACACTTGTCATCGCGTTATCGGTCATGGTATTGCAGGTTACGATTGTGACGCTTGCCGGGTATACGTACAGCCGTTATCGGTTTGCAGGCCGAAAAAAGAGTCTGGTATTCTTTTTAATCATTCAAATGGTGCCGACGATGGCAGCGCTAACTGCTTTTTACGTTCTGGCGATGCTGATAGGCGCACTCGATCAATACTGGTTTTTGACAGCGATTTATATCGGCGGCGGAATTCCGATGAACACGTGGCTGATGAAAGGTTATTTTGATACTGTGCCGAGAGAAATTGATGAAGCCGCGCGAATTGATGGAGCGGGACATCTGAGGATTTTCGCTTCAATTGTGCTGCCGCTTGTTAAGCCAATGCTCGCGGTGCAAGCGCTTTGGGCGTTTATGGCCCCGTTCGGCGACTATTTGCTGGCAAAGTTTTTGCTTCGCTCACCAGAAAGGCTGACCATCGCTGTAGGATTGCAGTCCTTCATTTCAAATCCGCAGCAGCAAAAAGTCGCCCTGTTTGCGGCCGGAGCTATATTGGCTGCACTGCCGATATGCGTCTTGTTCTTTTTTCTCCAAAAGAACTTTGTGTCCGGGCTGACAGCCGGCGGAACAAAGGGGTAATTCGATGAAAAATGAAAGCTATATTATCCGCTGCCTGAAAGCGGCTGCATCTCCGTCAGGTGTTTGCCGTTACGGGAACACATTTAGCTGGCTGCAGCTCTCTTTTCTTTTTATGTTTTTAACAGCCTGCTTGATGGCGCCGTTTACGGTTTCGTTTATAAAAATGGATCGCTTCAGTGTTACATCTTTCATGCCGTCAGCGATTCAAAAGGTTAATGATCAATTTGCTGATCAATTACAAGGTTTTCAAATCAGAAACGGAAAATTGACAGGCGGGAAGAGCTCTGGGCAGATTGAAGATGGACAGAATTTGCTGGCGTTAGATATGAAGCATGAATATCAGACAAGCGGTGAAAATGGGCGATTGAAAGTAACTGGATATGATAACGCCATCGTATTTCAATCTGATCAACTGGTGATCGCCGATCAAAACGGAACGGGATTTTCTGTTGGCTATGCAAAAATGGACGCTAAGCTCAAGAAACCGAACGTTCATGATGTAGAGGCTTTAATCGATACATTGTGGTTGGCACAGTATAAGCCGATGATCATGATGCTGGCATATGCGGTGATTTTTATGATTCAGCTTTTTTTAATGGCTGTTCTTGCGGGGGGCATCTGGATCACAAAAATATCAAACATGATCTCTATTGCGTCATTCAAGGAAGCGGCATCTATGGCGATCTGTGCATCAGCACTGCCGGCATTTGTGGCAGCTGCTGTCGGTATGATTCATTTTGACTTGATCACTGTATTGATGATCCATTCGTGTGGCGTCACTTTGATGATCTCTTTTGCATTTAGATATTTGGCCAAAACCCGCCGTTATAATGGAAACTTACATTCGGGAGGAAATTATGATAAATCAGCGGTTATTCGAGATTGATGAATGGAAAATCAAAACACATACATTTCAGAAGGAGCACACACGGCTGCAGGAAAGCCTGACGTCTCTTGCTAACGGCTATATGGGAGTCAGAGGGAATTTTGAAGAAGGCTATTCAGGCGACAGCCACCAAGGCACATATATTGCAGGGGTGTGGTTCCCTGACAAAACGCGAGTGGGCTGGTGGAAAAACGGGTATCCAGAATATTTCGGAAAAGTGATCAATGCGATGAACTTTATTGGCATAGGCCTATATGTAGACGGTGAAAAAGTCGATCTCTATCAGAACCAAATCGAATCATTTGAGTTAGAACTCAATATGAAAGAGGGGATTCTGCGGCGAAGCGCTGTTGTCCGCATTCAGGATAAAATCGTCAGAATCAGATCCGAGCGATTTCTTAGCCTTGCCGTAAAAGAGCTTTGTGCGATTCATTATGAAGCGGAGTGCCTGACAGAAGATGCTGTTATTACGCTTGTTCCTTACCTGGATGGAAATGTTACAAATGAAGATTCTAACTACCAAGAACAGTTTTGGCAGGAAGAAGCGAAAGAGGCTGATCCTCACCGAGGCCATTTAGTCACAAAAACGATCGAAAATCGATTTGGAACACCGCGCTTTACTGTTTCAGCGACAATGGCAAACGTGACAGAGGGTTTTGTCAATGAAAGCTCTCACACAGCTGGGATGTATGTCGAGAATCGCTACAGTTACCAAACGAAGGCTTCTTTGAAAAAATTTATTATTGTCACGACTTCTCGTGATTTACGGGAGGCAGAGCTTTTACCGAAAGCCAAGGAGCTTTTGGCAGGTGTTCTTGAAAACGGCTATGAAGAAGCAAAACGGAGGCACACTGCTCAATGGAAGGAAAGATGGGCGAAAGCGGACATAGAGATTAAAGGGGATGAGGAACTTCAGCAAGGAATCCGCTACAATATCTTTCAGTTATTTTCGACATATTACGGGGGCGATGCCCGTTTGAATATCGGACCGAAAGGATTTACTGGCGAAAAATACGGAGGTGCCGCATATTGGGATACTGAGGCATATGCCGTGCCCATGTATTTGGCGACAGCCGAGCCGGAGGTGACGAAAAACCTGCTTTTGTACCGCTATCATCATTTGGAGGCAGCTAAACGGAATGCCGCCAAACTGGGGATGAAGGGGGCACTTTACCCGATGGTGACGTTCACTGGTGATGAATGCCACAACGAATGGGAGATCACCTTTGAAGAAATTCACCGCAATGGCGCGATTTGCTATGCGATCTGCAATTATGTCCAATATACAGGCGACCATGGCTATATGAAAGAATACGGAATAGACGTACTCGTGGAAGTCAGCAGGTTTTGGGCCGACCGCGTTCACTTCTCGAAACGAAAAAACAAGTATATGATCCACGGCGTCACAGGGCCGAATGAATACGAAAACAATGTCAACAACAATTGGTATACAAATGTAATTGCGGCTTGGACGTTGGAGTATACATTAGAAAATCTCGAAAGTATCTCAACGGAAAAACGCCGCCTGCTTGATGTGCAGGAAGAAGAGTTGAAGGCCTGGAGAAATATCATCCAGCACATGTACTATCCGTATAGTGAAGAACTGCAAATTTTTATTCAGCATGACACATTCTTGGACAAAGACCTGCAATCAGCGGACGAATTAGATCCAGCTGAGCGACCTCTTTATCAGAATTGGTCCTGGGACAAGATTCTCCGCTCCAATTTTATTAAGCAGGCAGATGTGCTTCAAGGCATTTACCTTTTTCATGACCGTTTTACAATGGAAGAAAAAAGGCGAAACTTTGAATTTTATGAACCAATGACTGTTCATGAATCAAGCCTGTCGCCCTCTGTCCATGCGGTTCTCGCCGCCGAACTCAAGATGGAAAAGAAAGCGCTTGAGTTATGTAAGCGTACAGCAAGGCTTGATCTCGACAATTACAATCATGACACGGAAGAAGGCCTGCATATTACATCAATGACGGGAAGCTGGCTCGCGATCGTTCAGGGCTTTGCGGGCATGCGCATCAGGAATGAGACGCTGTCATTTGCTCCGTTTTTGCCGAAAGAATGGGACGGATATTCGTTCAAAATCAATTATCGAAACCGATTAATCAATGTTACGGTTGACGAAATGAGCGCCATCTTTGAGCTTTTAAGAGGCGAGCCGCTGCACATGATAGTTTATGAGGAACCGCTTGTCCTAAATGGACGATGTGAAAGGAGAACGCCTGATGAGTAAATGGTGGAAAGAAGCTGTCGTTTATCAAATTTACCCGCGCAGTTTTTATGATTCTAATGGAGATGGATTCGGGGATTTGCAAGGCGTGATTCAAAAGCTGGATTATATCAAAAATCTCGGGGCGGATGTGATCTGGCTCTCCCCGGTGTTTGATTCCCCGCAGGATGACAACGGCTATGACATCAGCGACTACAGAAACATGTACGAAAAATTTGGGACAAATAAAGATATGTTTCAGTTAATTGATGAAGTGCACCAACGAGGTATGAAAATCATCATGGATTTGGTCGTGAACCACACGTCAGATGAGCATGCCTGGTTTGCTAAAAGCCGTAAGTCAAAGGACAATCCTTACCGTGATTATTATTTTTGGAAAGATCCGAAACCGGACGGCTCAGAGCCGAATAATTGGGGATCGATCTTCTCAGGCCCGGCGTGGACGTTCGATGAAGGGACAGGGCAGTATTATTTGCACTACTTTTCGAAAAAACAGCCTGATTTAAATTGGGAAAATGAAGCGGTACGCCGGGAAGTTTATGATTTGATGAGATTTTGGATGGATAAAGGCGTTGACGGCTGGCGGATGGATGTGATCGGCTCCATTTCCAAGTACACCGATTTTCCAGACTACGAAACAGATAGCAGCCGCAGCTATATCGTCGGACGTTATCATTCGAATGGCCCCCGCCTTCATGAATTTATTCAAGAGATGAACAGGGAAGTGCTTTCTCATTACGACTGCATGACGGTCGGAGAGGCAAACGGCTCTGATATTGAAGAGGCGAAAAAGTACACAGATGCAAACAGGCAAGAGTTGAATATGATCTTTACATTTGAACATATGGATATTGATACAGAACAAAACTCGCCAAATGGGAAATGGCAGATCAAGCCGTTTGATGTGATTGCTTTAAAAAAGACGATGACAAGATGGCAGACCGGGTTAATGAATGTCGGCTGGAATACCTTGTATTTTGAAAACCATGATCAGCCGAGGGTTATTTCCCGCTGGGGCAATGACGGCAAGCTGCGAAAACAGTGTGCAAAAGCATTTGCAACGGTTCTCCACGGGATGAAAGGAACACCGTTTATTTACCAGGGAGAAGAAATCGGCATGGTCAACAGTGATATGCCGCTGGAGATGTATGACGATCTTGAAATAAAAAATGCATATCGTGAACTAGTCATCGAAAACAAAACGATGTCAGAAAAAGAGTTTCTAAAAGCCGTGACGAAAAAAGGACGGGATCATGCGAGAACACCAATGCAATGGGATGCCGGAAAACATGCGGGCTTCACAGCCGGAGCCCCTTGGATAGCAGTAAATTCCCGCTATCAAGATATCAATGTGAAAGAGTCCCTGGAAGATCAAGATTCGATTTTCTATTACTATCAGAAGCTTATTCAATTACGAAAGCAATATAAGGTCATGGTATATGGAGATTATCAGCTGCTGCAGGAGAATGATCCGCAAATCTTTTCTTACCTCCGTGAATATCGAGGGGAAAAGCTTCTCGTCGTTGTGAATTTGTCGGAAGACAAGGCTCTCTTCGAGGCGCCTGCGGAACTGATTCATGAGCGTTGGAAAGTGCTGATTTCCAACTGCTCGCAGGAGCCGGCTTACTTAAAGAGCATTTGTCTCGAACCTTATGAAGCTGTGATGGGCATTAGCATATGAAAGCAGTCATTTTTGATTTAGATGGAGTGATAACAGATACTGCTGAATATCATTTTCTCGCTTGGAGGCACATCGCGGAACAAATCGATATTCCCTTTGACAGAAGTGTGAATGAAAGCCTAAAAGGAATCAGCAGAGAAGAGTCACTTGAAAGCATACTTACCTTTGGCGGTGCGGAAACAAAGTATACAAATGCGGAGAAACAAAAACTTATGCACCTAAAAAATCAATATTATCAAACGTTGATCAGCAAATTGACGCCGGAAAATCTTTTGCCGGGAATCGGCAGGCTTCTTTGTGAATTAAAAGGTGAAAATATAAAAATCGGGTTAGCGTCTTCAAGTCGTAATGCGCCCGAGATTATAACACGTTTGGGGATTATGGATGATTTTCATGCCATTGTTGACCCGACAGCTCTCGCGAACGGAAAACCTGATCCCGAAATCTTTTTAACAGCTGCAGCGCTGCTCGGCGTTTCCCCGGCTGATTGTGCAGCAATAGAAGACGCTGAAGCAGGCATTTCCGCAATCAAATCTGCTGGGATGTTTGCGGTTGGAGTCGGTCATGAAGAGTCAATGCTTGGCGCTGATCTGATTGTGAGGCAAAGTCGTGATTTGACGCTTGAGCTGTTGAATGAGGAATGGGAGCAGTATAGAATCAAACATTTTTAAGAAGCGTTAGAGGATGAATGCCTTCAAAGAAAAAAACCTGCAAGAGACATAGCTCTTGCAGGTTACAGTATTACTTTTGCTCATCTGTGTTGCGAGTCAGAATTTTATCAATCAGGCCGTATTCAAGCGCTTCTTCAGCAGACTTGAAGTTATCGCGGTCTGTATCGCGTTCGATCACTTCAAGCGGCTGGCCAGTACGCTCAGCAAGAACTTTGTTTAATTTGTCGCGAAGCAAGAGAATGCGTTTCGCGGCAATTTCAATTTCTGTTGCCTGACCTTGCGCACCGCCAAGAGGCTGGTGAATCATGACTTCACTATTTGGAAGCGCATAGCGTTTGCCTTTTTCGCCGGCAGCAAGCAGGAACGCGCCCATTGATGCAGCCATACCGATACAAATTGTAGATACCTTTGGCTTAATAAACTGCATGGTATCATAGATCGCCATACCAGCTGTGATAGAGCCGCCCGGGCTGTTGATGTAAATAGAAATATCTTTTTCAGGGTCTTCTGCTTCTAAGAATAAAAGCTGTGACACGATGGAGTTCGCAACGTTGTCATCAATCGCAGATCCAAGCATGATGATACGATCCTTTAATAGACGAGAATAAATGTCATACGCTCTTTCCCCGCGGTTCGTTTGTTCAATGACTGTAGGTATTAAATTCATAATGCTCCTCCTTCACCTTTTAGGTAAGTATGTAGTTACATGATACATTTTTGGTCAATAAAGGTCAAACAAAAAGCTGGCTAGATATGCAAAGTCGTCTCTTTTTCCCATTTTCCCCAAAAATACAGGTGTTCAAACCATCGTATGTTAGATTGCCAAATAAGATGATGTATCTGATCTAAAAAACGGCCTCTTGAAATAGAGGGTTGTTATTTCAATGGAATTATCGTATAATTAGTTGTGCTGACGTTCTCATAACGCAGTCATATGCGCTCGTAGCTCAGTTGGATAGAGCGGTGGTTTCCGGTACCACGTCTGTCGGGGGTTCGAATCCCTCCGAGCGCGTCCAATAGAACAACAGGAAAGACAAGGGTTTGGCATTTCGCCGCTCTTGTCTTTTTTGTTTTGTTTCAAAAATCTTTCTCAACGTAACATAAATTTTCCTCCTCTCGGGCACGTTATGGGATGTGTGATATTGAATTTGCGAGGAGGATGAACATGGGTATTTTAAGCGGAAATCCGCAGGATGAACCGATGCATTACGGTGAGGTATTCAGCTTGTGGAGTTATGTGATGGCGGGCAATAAAATGGTCGGCAATTACCAGATGTTATTGCATCATGTCGGTGATGACGACTTGAAGAAGCTGCTTCGTGAATCCATTGAGAAGTGCCAAGATGAAGTGAAACAGATCAGTGCGATCCTGAAAGAAAACGGGGTGGCGCTCCCGCCGGCTTCTCCTGAACCGCCTGCTGCAGATCTTAAAGATATTCCGCCGGGTGCGCGGTTTCTTGATCCGGATGTGGCGGCCTCTGCGGCAGCGCAAAATGCTGCAGGCCTTGTGACATGCAGCAAAATTATGGGACAGTCAATTCGTGAGGATATTGCCATGATGTTTGGGCAATTCCATGTATCGAAAGCGGCAACCGGCGCAAAATACTTAAGATTACTAAAAAACAAAGGCTGGCTCATCCCGCCGCCGCTTCATCTTCAAAAGCACCAAGACGATTAATGGCAAGGGCATATACAGTTGTATATGCCCTTATCTTATGATTAAGCCGTAAGACGCAGGCCGATGACGCCGGTGAGGATTAGGCAAAGAGAAATCACCTGTGAAAGCTGAAAACGCTCCTTAAACCAGATGAACCCGACCGCCGAAACGCCAATACTGCCAATGCCAGTCCAGACGGCATAAGCGACTCCGGCAGGCAGGATCAGCATCGCTTGTGAAAGGCAGTAAAAGGATAAGCCAAATCCAATCGTCATCACAATGATCGGCCATTTTTTTCTTGTACCGTCGATATATTTCATGGCCACAGCAGCTATAATTTCTTCTATGCCGGCAACCACTAATAAAAACCATGCCATTATTTTTCACCTCCCGGCTGTGATTTGCTTTCTTTTGTAAAGAGCTTCATTCCTAAAATACCGGCCAGCAATAAAGCTAAAAAGAACATTTGCGCTGCTGAAAAGGATTCGCCCAAAACAATACCGGTGATGTATGTTCCGACGGTTCCGATTCCGACAAATACAGTGTATGCCGCGGCCATCGGAATTTTTTGATAAGAGCGGATCAACAGGATAAAGCTGATTGCGATTAAGATAAAAATGATGACCCAATCCAAAAGCGAATCGGCATGTTTGAGGGAAGACGCCCAAATAACTTCTAAAAGTCCTGCAATAAAAACAAGCACCCAATTCATATGAAGCACCTCTCTAGTTTATGAATGAACGTCAGTCATTTTTGAACCATTAAAAAATGAGCGGTGTTACCCAGTCATTTTTTAAGCAGTACCTAAACTTCGTTTTAAGAAAGTAAAGATTTCTTTTTTATACACTTCGACATTTTCATCTTGTTCAAACCCGATATAGAATCGTTCTGCAGTGTTCTCAACCAAGTTGATAATCGTTCTTGCTGTCCATTTTGCATTGATTCCTTTCATTACCTCAAGGTTTTCAATGGCCTTATTGATGATTTTTTCAAGCCAAGAATAATAAGGCTGATAGATCGTCTCCCATTTTTCCATGGAGTGGTCGATCGCAAGCCCAGAGTAACAGAGGACGATAATATCCTTATGGCGTTCGGTAATGAGAAATGTCTCATCAATTAATATATCTAAAACGGTCCAAAAATCCTCGTCTCCATGCAGCCTTCCTTTGATTTGGTCCAGCGTATGGGTGAGAAGATTTTCTGCAATTGCCGGAATAAGGGCATTTTTAGATGAGAAATACAAGTAGAACGTTCCTTGGGCAGTGCCGGCCTTTTTGACAATATCAGAAATAGAGGCCTTATCGAGACCTTTTTCAGAAATAACTTCAATGGCAGCCTGCAGAATTTTTTCATATTTGCCCGATGTTTGTTTTGGCATGAGGAACACCTCCTGTAATGACTGACTATCATTCATTTTATCGCGGGTATGTGTGTTTGTAAAGAAGAAAGAAGCAAGAAAAATTCTTGCTTCTTTATTTATCATAATCAATAGCGGCTTTCGGGAGCCCGGTATACTTTGCCCAGTAGAAAATCGCAAGTGAACCGATGGCGACTAAAATGAGGTCGACAGGATTGCTGATGATGCCTAAACCGTGTCCGAAAGAGCCGATGTAGGAAAAGATCAGCATCATGATATAAAACCCGACAAGCCACCACGCTGATTTCAGCTGCTGGGCAAGGCTGACATCCTCTTGAGGCGCATATTTTCTAAAGCAGAGATAGATTAAAAACATCACGAGCTGTGAACCGAGCAGCCAGGAAACGGTTGTCCATCCTGACCAATACACGATAAACGCCGTAAAAATAAAGGAAAGCGGTCCGATGATGCCCATTCCTTTTAAATAAAACGGCCTGTTTAAGTCCTTCGCATTGACCCTCAGCGCTGCTGAACAAATTGGTGCAATTGCATAAGAAAGGATGAGCGCAACAGAACAGACATTGACAAGCGCGTTCCACGAAGGGAAGGGGAGCGTCCAGAAAATTGACATGGCAAACGAAAGCCAGAGTGAAGCACGGGGTGTTCCCGTTTCTTTATTCACTTTTGAAAATATGCTAAATAATGTGCCGTTACGCGCCCAGGCGTAAACGAGGCGAGACGTCGTATTCATAAAAATATTCCCGTTTCCCCCGGGAGACAGAATGGCGTCTAAAATGACAAGCGTTGCAAGCCAGCCTAAACCGAGCATGATCGCAATATCTTTAAACGGCAATGAGAACTCCCGCGCGATTGCCGGCCAGCCATTTTTCAGTGTTTCTGTCGGGATTGCACCAATAAAGGTGATCTGCAAAACAGTGTAAATGATGGTTGAAACGATAATGCAAATGATTAAAGCGATTGGGATGTTGCGTTTTGGATTTTGCACTTCACCTGCAACAGCCACAATCGGGTGCAGACCGAGATACGCAAACATTACGCCGCCTGTCGAAATCGCAGCCTGAATACCTGTAAAACCAAACGGTGCAAATCCTTCAACAGACAAATTCTCAGCCTGAAAATGAAAGATCAGCACGATAATGATGGTAATCGGGACAATATATTTAAAAAGCGATATGATGAAATTCGCCTTAGCGAAAGTTTTGACGCTCCAATAATTCAGCAGGAAAAACAAGCATAGCAAGGCAAACTGCAAAATCCAGCCTGCAATGGTCGGCGAATCAGATCCTTTTATGGTCAGGCCGGGAAACCAATAGGCCACATACTGACGCACAGCCGTCACTTCAATTGAAATAAGGCTTGTGTAAGCGACAATTGTGACAAATGAAATTAAATAGCCGACAAGGTGGCCATGTGAATAAACGGGGTATCGAATGATGCCTCCGGTACGAGGCAGAGCGGCTCCAAGCTCCGCGTACACGAGCCCGATTAACAAAATGATGGCTCCGCCGATGATCCAGGAAAAAGCGCCTGAGGGTCCTGCTTTTGAAGCGACATTACTGACGGCAAACAGCCAAGCAGACCCAAAGATGGCCCCCATCCCAATCAAAATCAGATCAAACAACGACATTGATTTTTGAAAATTTCCTTGTTTAGACATCCGCTTCCTCCTTAGAAACCAGCCTTATATTCCTTACAATGCCCAATATGTAACAGAGAATACCGCTCTAATAAAAAAACAGATGCAGCAAGCGCTGCACCTGAAAAAGTGTAACTAAAACGGTAGAAGTATTAACAGGGATAATTTTTTCTATTGTAAAATATCATATACATGATTTAAGTAGTGTTTGCTTAAATACGCATAATCGTTAATTTGATCAAAGTAGATCATATAGGTTTGACCGGATGGTTCAATTCTTTTGACATAATCTAAATTTACGATATAACTCTTATGAGTTCGAGTGAATTTCTTACGGTCTAATTGTTCTTGTATTGACTTCAAGGTTTCAGGAGTTTTTATAATTTTTTTTGTACCATGGGATAATGTTACAAATTTTGTGTATCTTTGTTCGGAAGTAATATAAACAATATTTTTTGTTTTGACAAAATCAATTCCCCTATCATTCTTTAATAATAAAAAGTCTTTAGGTTCAAAATGCAAATTCAACCGTATGTTCTTTTTAATTTTTTCCCAACAAATACTTAACCTTTCTTCTGTAAACGGTTTAACTAAATAGTCAATGGCATCAATTTCAAATGCTTTCCATGCATATTCCTTATAACCTGTAGTGAAAATAATTTTTATATTCTGATATCTGGTTTTTACAAGTTTAGCTAATGATAGGCCGTCTAGCTGAGGGAGATCGATATCAACAAATAACAGCTGAGGCTGGTGCTGATCGGTTAAATGAAAGGCTGTTTTACCATCAGATGCTTCTCCTACTATTTCTACATTTTTTCTTATTAAAAATTTTTTCAGGATATCCATAACATGGCGATTATCTTCAGCAATGACTGCATTAACCAACTTGTCCACCTTCTTTTTCAATTATTTTATCAGTTATTATAGGAATAAAAATTGAAAAGGTAGTGCCGTTTTTTTCAGAACTGTTTACTTCAAGCCGTCCTTGTGCTTTATCAATCACTTTTTTGATTGAAGCTAAGCCTAGGCCGGTATGTTTATATTTTGTAGAATATCCTTCTTTAAAAATAAGAGTGTGTTTGTGCTTAGGTATAACGGAATGTTTATTATGAACAGAAATAACCAAAAATGAATTTAAAAGCTGACTGATTCTAACTGATACTTGAGGAACTATTGAATCTTGATTTTTTGTTGCCTCAAATTCAGCATCAAATGCATTATCCAGTAAATTGCCGATTACTTGTATTAGCTCATAGTTTTGCATGCCCGTTTTCGGCATTAAATGTTTGACCTCGATATGAAAGGATAAGTTTCTTTTTTTAGCTGCCTCGTATTTTGACTGTAATAGGCCGGCAATAGAACTATTGTTTAAATGAATTAAAGTCTGTGAAACATCCAGATCCGCACATAATTCATTCAAATATATATGTAAATCCTCGTACCTTTTTGATTTAAATAAGTGATTTATGACGTGTAAGTGGTTTGAAAAGTCATGTTTTTTACTTCTTAATGAGAGTATGATATCTTCAATTTTTTTCGAGTATTTTCTTTCTAAAAGCAGATTAGAATCAGCTTGTAATAATTTAATCAATCTTGTTAGCAGTATGTAAATCAGGAATGGTAAGAGAGCTAGAAAAAATATATGAAATTTATTAGGGAGTTTTAGCAACGATAGAAACAGCGATAATGTAATGGTCAAAAATAACATTAGGATAATTCTTTTATGTGTTTTACTAATTTCAGATGAAAATACTTTATTAATGAATGAAATGAAGAATATTGATTGTATGCTTATGGACAAATATATAAGGGTGAAAATCAGCGATGTGGGGGATATAGATAAGTTACTAACAATCAATAATGAGATCACTTTTGCCATAAGTTGAGAAAACATAATTGAAAGTGTGATAACCATCGAGAAACGCATACTTAGTTTACATATAAAACTTAAAAACATCAACAATAATATTGAATTTTCCGAAAAGTAAAGCAAAGATTGACCGCTGTTTAACATAATGAAGAAATGAAAAAAAGAGAAAATGAAAATCCTTTTTAAATCTGAGAGAAACAAAATCAAAATGAAAAAAATTGAAAGTTCTCCAATGGAATAATTTAAAATACTCCACAACATAATGACCCTCTCTTTTTCTACAGGGTAATTTTTTAATGCCGATAAATGTAAATCAAGAAGA
>NZ_JAVAXX010000088.1:0-22078 GCF_042709275.1 Bacillus sp. LR_5
GTTTTAGTAGGGCAGAAGCAGTTCCTCCATGGAAGAATTCGTCCGCTTATCGGCAAAGTAAGCGTGCAGCACTTCATTCTCGTCAAGCTGGCTGAGCTTTTGGCCTGATTTTTCTATAATAATCGGATGCTTACAGCCACGTTTGAACTCGGCCATCACATGATAGACTTTATCCTCCGCCTTTACTGTCAGCGGCAGAAGTTTCTCAAGCTCCCTGTTTTTTCCGTAATACCTTTCGAGGAGAAATCTCACATGGATATAGTGCCTTTGCCGATATTCCTCAAACAAGGAAACAGCCAGAAAGACAAACAAAACCCATGCGCTGATTTGCAGAGGAATCACGAATAAAACCCAGCACCCGAGCAGCAGGCAGAAGCAGAGCGACGTTTTTAGATTAAGTCGGTGAGCCTTTTGAAAAGGCAGCTGTTTGGAAAACAACAAAAATAACAGTTTTCCTCCATCCAGCGGCCAGATCGGCAGTAAATTGACAAATAAGATAGAAAGATTATAAAAGGTGAAGAGTTCAAAGGTATGCTGATGAATCACTGAGACTTCTGCAAGCATCCAGGCGGCAAACTGAAGCCAGATGTGCTGAAGAGGTCCGGCAATAATGACCGCAAACTCTTCCTTTAACGGCCGATTCCCGTGCTCTTCCACTTCGACCGTTCCGCCAAACGGCAGCAAAAAAACACGCTTGATTCTCCAAGAAAAAAACACAGCCAGAGCAGCATGCCCCAGCTCATGAATCAATACAATCAGGAGCAGACAAAATAATGCTTTCATATGGCCTGTGAGCAAGCCCAGCGCCGCGATAATCCAAAGAAAAGGATGCACATGGATCTTTAAGATAAGGTCGAGCCATTTATTCAAATGAAATCACCTGAATCGGATCAATAAATTTATCGCCGTCTTTCATGGCAAAATAATAGACCCCTTTATTATGATCATCAAGCTTAATCGAACCGAGCTTTTTGCCTTTATCCACAAAATCATATAAAGCAACATCCACATCTTTGAGCTCGCCATAGATACTATAGGTGTTGTCAGCATGCTGCACCTTAACCGTCAGTCCCGTCTGGCTGTCTTTGCTGACTTCAACCACATAGCCTTCTTTTACACTATCAATCTTATCGCTGCTTGTTTCGACTTTAATTCCTTCCCCATTGTCCTGAAAATCCTGCTGTACTTTCCCGGATGCAGGCGCGATCAGATCTTTGCCTACTTCAATCTGCTGTTCCTTATTTTTGTGTTCAGGAGCCAGGAAAGCAAGCGGATTTCCGAATTTGGTTTCGAACCAATGGCTTGCTGAGGCAAATTGAAATTCAGTTTCAAAGGTTTTGGCTACGGCGGGTTTAATCTGACTGACGGGTCCAATGTTTGTTTTATAGGCTATAGCTGAAACGAGAACAAGGCAGGCCGACAGAAGACATTTCAGGATAATTGAATCTGTTTTCACCAATGGGTGTTTTCCGTTGAATGTTGGCATGTTATCTTCATATACTGGGAGTGTTCCATGTTTTTCCTGATCCGTTACCATCACCCAGGACGGGGGTTTCTGCTTTTCAGAAACTGTCTGAGTAGAGAAACGCTTTGAGCTGGAAAGCTGCTTTCTTCTTTTCTCTAATCGTTTTCTGATTTCATCTGCTCTGTGACTCATTGCCATCATCCTTTGCATTCGTTGGGTTTGTACATCATATGTCTTGTCCATGGCAAATATTCGGTTTAGTCAAGAACAAAGCAGGCAAAAACAAAAAAAACCTGACACAGCATATGCTTTGTCAGATTCTTCTCTTTGATTCTATCACATTAAGATCTTACTCCGAAAAATGACTTAATCTTAGCCATCATTCCTTTATTTTGCTCTTCAAGCACCTGTAAAGGAACAGATTCACCTAAGATGCGGCGGGCAATATTGCGATATGCAATAGAAGCGCGATTTTTCGGGTCCATCGCAATCGGTTCACCATGGTTGGAAGCTTTGATGACTTCATCATCATCAGCCACGATTCCGAGCAAATCGATCGACAGATGCTGTACGATTTCGTCGATATCCATCGTGTCACCATTTTTCATCAGGTGATTTCTGATTCTGTTTACAACAAGCCGCGGCGATTCAACATTTTCTTCTTGCTCCAGCAGCCCTATAATACGGTCAGCATCACGAACAGCTGAGATTTCAGGCGTAGTGACCACAATCGCTTTATCAGCTCCGGAAACGGCATTTTTGTACCCTTGCTCGATTCCGGCAGGACAGTCTATGATGACATAGTCAAATTCCTGTTTGAGCTCTTGGACCATGTTTTTAATTTGTTCAGGAGCAACAGCTGTCTTATCGCTCGTTTGAGCAGCGGGCATTAAATAGAGCAGATCATCGAAACGTTTGTCTTTTACGAGCGCCTGATGCATTTTGCATCTGCCCTCTACAACGTCTACCAGATCGTAAATAATTCTATTTTCAAGACCCATTACAACATCAAGGTTGCGCAGTCCTATATCAGTATCTACTAAGCATACGCGCTTCCCTAAAATGGCTAAGGCGGTACCGAGGTTCGCAGATGTTGTTGTCTTACCTACTCCGCCTTTTCCCGAAGTTATTACGATAGCCTCACCCAATTCACATTCCTCCCTCAAGCCTTGTTAGATCAGGTCTTAAATGAGCCAAATGTTGAAGGCGTTCAATGACCATATTTCCGTCTGTATCTAAATAAGCACATTCCATTTCGTTCCCTTTTTGAATGTGGTCTGGGGAGCGATTTAACACATGATTGATTCTTAATTGTGTCGGAAGCATTTCAGAGGCGGCGATGACCGCTTGATTATTTCCATTAAATCCGGCATGCGCAATTCCTTTCAGTGAGCCCAGAACAAAAATGTTCCCTCCGGCCCTGACTGTTCCGCCGGGATTCACGTCACCGATCAGGAGCAAGTCGCCTTTTACCTGCAGCACTTGGCCTGAACGGACAATTTTTGAAACAGAAATAATTTCGGCTTCCTCTCTTATCTGCTGTGCTTCTTTTTTAGTAATGACTTCACTGTCAATAGAATGAACAAACAAATCTTTCTTTGACGCAATCAATTCGGTTAGCTGTTCCTCTTGCTCCTTATATAAAAAGCGATTTCCCAGCTTAACATGAACGCTGATTTTCTGGCCTTTTCCATCGGTATATTGTTCAATTGACAGCATATTCTGAAGACCATCGAGAAGCTCATCAAAAGAACACGCATCATCCAGATGCAATGTTAGTCCATTCTTTGTTCCTTTTATTGTTACATATTGCTGCTTTTTGGTCTTCACAATATTCACCTCAACAACATACTCATTTCGTCAAAAAAAGATAAAATCCTTTTTACTCATCTCTCAATTCTTTCTTTAGACTCATAAAAAACAATCTAAATGGCAGAACAAGAATAAGAGCTGCTGCAATATTTAATAAAATTGTCGGTATAAACCGGTCAAGCACAAATCCGTTAAACGTCATAATATCTTTATGAATCAAAGACTGAATGCCGAATACATAAAATTCGAGCAGACAGACAGCCAGAACCGCTATCAATATCACTACAAATGCGTTTGTATGTAACACTTTAAACGCTTTTGAAGCCAAATAGCATAGCCCTGCAAAACCAAACATGTAAACGCCTAATAGACTTGTATAGTTCATGTCATATAGAAAACCAAAAATAAATCCGTAAATCATCGCGTGTTTTTGGTTGATAAAAGCCGACATGAATATCAATACAAGCATCAAAAAACGCGGGGCGAGCACTTGGTCATCTGTAACGAAAGGAAAATGCACCAAATCTGTAAAAATGCTTTCCGCAGAAAAAACAAGCATCATAACGAAAGGGAGAAGGAAACGTTTCACGATCCTTCCTCCTCTGTATCGACAGTCGGCACGTCACGGTTAACAACGATCACATTATTTAAATCTGTAAGGTCAGCCGCAGGTTTTACATAAGCAACCTTCGTTAATCCATAGGAATCTGACTCGATATCAGTCACTTCACCGATTGTCAGCCCTTCTGGGAAAACACCGCCTGTCCCTGATGTTTCAATAAGATCGCCTTTTTTCACGTCTTGTTTATCCTTACGCTCAATAATTGTCATCTTAAGACGTTTTTTCTCTTTGTCATATCCTTCGATCAAGCCGTAGCCTTTGCTGCCTTTTTTTCCGGAAATTTTTGTCGCGACTCTGTTATTGCGGTCAGTATCGCTTAAAAGCTGAACAGTAGACGTAAAATTGTTAAGTCCGGAGCTTTTGATCTTGCCGATTAATGCGCCTTTTTCGTTTGTAACGGCCATATCTTTCGCTACGTTTTGCTGAGTCCCCTTGTTAATGGTGACCTGTTTCGCCCAATTATCAGGGCTTCTGGCGATGACCGTTGCTAAAATCGGCTTGTAATCTTTAATCGATTTGACATGGCCAAGCTCGTCACGCAAGGATTTGTTTTCTTCTTCAAGCTCTTGAAGCTTGGCTTCATATTGTGTCTGTCCGTCAAGTTTTTCTCTTAGACGCTCGTTTTCTTTGTATGTGTTTTTTAAATCATTGATGTTCTCAAATATTCCTGCAAAAAATTCGGCAGGCGTATGAAAAATATTTTGAAATACTCCCGTCGTATCGCCGATCACTTTCTCAGGCCAGGTGGTATTGCGGCCGCCCTTCAGCGAAAATCCAATCATAGCCACCAATATGATAATACACAGAAGTAATAGCATTAACCGCTTATTCGGCATCGTGTTACACCTCTTCTATTGAACTCCCGATTATCTAGTTTTCCCTTTGAAAAGATGGATGTGCTCCAGTGCTTTCCCTGTTCCGATCGCTACACAATCAAGCGGATCTTCGGCGATAAGGACCGGCATTTTTGTTTCTTCGCTGATGACTTTGTCCAAATTGCGCAAAAGCGCTCCGCCGCCGGTTAACACTATACCTCTGTCCATGATATCTGCTGCAAGCTCAGGCGGTGTTTTTTCGAGTGTGCTCTTCACTGCTTCGACAATTGTAGATACAGTGTCGCGCAGAGCGTTAGAAATCTCTTTTCCTGTAATTTCAATTGTTTTCGGCAAACCTGTCAGCAAATCGCGTCCGCGGATTTCCATGTTGTCGGATTCTTCAGGAGCTTCTGCAGATCCGATTTCCATTTTAATCGCTTCAGCCGTACGGTCACCGATCATCAGATTGTACGTTTTTCTGATGTAGTTGATAATCGCGTCATCCATCTCATCACCGGCTACACGGATTGACTGAGACGTTACGATGCCTCCGAGGGAAATAATCGCAACTTCTGTCGTACCGCCCCCGATATCAACAACCATGCTTCCAGTCGGTTCCCAAACTGGCAGATTGGCTCCGATTGCTGCGGCAAAAGGCTCTTCAATCGGATACGCGTCACGCGCTCCCGCCTGTCTTGTCGCATCGATAACAGCGCGTTCTTCAACAGCTGTAATGCCTGATGGGACACATACCATTACATATGGTTTTCTGGCAAACATGCCTTTATTTTTTATGGCCTGATTGATGTAATATTTCATCATCGTCGCCGTTGTTTCATAATCAGCGATAACGCCGTCTTTCATCGGGCGAAGAGCCACCACGTTGCCCGGTGTCCGTCCAATCATATTTTTCGCATCATTTCCGACAGCGACAATCGATTTCGTATCCGTCTGCAAAGCGACAACTGACGGCTCTCTCACAACAATTCCTTTTCCTTTTACAAAAACAAGCGTATTCGCAGTTCCAAGATCTATACCAAGGTCTCTAGCACCAATTCCAAACATATGTATGTATCTTCCTTTCTTAAAGCAAAAATACCCTAAAGGGAAAAACTCATAAACTCTATTATAGCTTAATTCGACGAAAAAAAAAGTGTTACAAATATCCTTTTTCCTTTAAACTCACAAATTTTTTATCCCCGATCACCAAATGGTCAAGCAGCTCGATGCCAATCAGGTTTCCGCATTCAAACAGCCGTCTTGTCACTTCAATATCCTCCCTGCTCGGCGTCGGATCTCCAGAAGGATGATTATGAACACAGATAAAGGAAGCGGCAGATCGTTTAAACGCTTCTTTAAACACCTCTCGCGGGTGGACAATAGATGAATTCAGGCTTCCGATAAATACGGTGCGTTTATGGATGACTTGATTTTTTGTATTTAAGTATAAACAGACAAAATGCTCCTGGGTTAAAAAGCGCATATCCTCCATGACGAGATTAGCGCCGTCTTCCGGGGAGCGAATAACGAAATGTTCTTCGTTGGCTATTTTGTGAATCCGGCTTCCAAGCTCAACTGCTGCCAGTATTTGAATCGCTTTTACCATACCGATTCCCGGGATGCTTGACAGCTCTTCAACCGATGCTTCCTTGAGCAGGCGCAGCCCGTCAAATGAGCGCAGCAGCCTGTTTGACAGGTCCAAAACAGATTCGTGTTTAGTCCCTGTCCGCAATAATATAGCCAAAAGTTCATGATTCGCTAAGTTCTCGGCTCCGACTTTCAGGAGCCGTTCTCTTGGCTTTTCTTTCATTGGGAAATCTTTGAGTTTTAATGGCAGATCGTGTATGACCAAGCACTCCTTTTCTTTCCCTTCCCGTTTATAGAACCGTCATGCCCTTATATCAAAATGGCGAAGAGCTCTCATTGTTTTTGATATAGGAAGGCCCATGACTGAATAATAATCTCCGTCTATTTTCTTTACAAAAAGCGCGCCTCTTCCTTGGATGCCGTATGCACCTGCTTTATCCATCGGCTCTTTTGTTTCAATATACGTCCAAATCTCTTCTTCACTGAGGGACCAAAACGCAACTTCTGTCTTATCATAAAAAGTCTCGCTGTGATTTTCAGCTTGAATGCTGACCGCGGTTATTACTGAGTGACTTCGGCCTGAAAGCCTCCGCAGCATAGAAGCAGCTTCTTCTTGATCCTGCGGTTTGCCAAGACATTCGCCGTCAAGGCATACCATTGTATCAGCACCGATAACGATTGCATGCGGGTGGAGATCAGCTACAGCCTTAGCTTTTTGTTTTGCCAACCATTGGACGTTTTCTTCTGGTGAAAAGTTTCGATTTAATTTTTCTTCTACTTCACTGACAATAATGGAGTAGGGCAGCTGGAGAAGATCGAGGAGTTCTTTCCTGCGCGGAGATTGTGATGCAAGTATTAGCGGTTTTGTCATGTTCGTCATCCTTTCAGGGTTTGCTTAAGAAAAAAAGATACTCGTTTATCCTACCAAATCACGAGGCTTGTCACAATTTCAGAAAAATAACTTTTTCATGACAAAATAAAAAAAGCCTGTCACTAAAGGACGAAGGCTCAGGGCACTATCTCTTATTTTACGACGGCTAACAGCTCCTGCTGAGCCTTCCACCCGGCTTCAGCACTTGGATCCTCTAATTCCTTTAAAGCCTGCAAAATCGCTTTTTTCTCTCCTGAAGCTTTTGTTTCACCAAGCGACTTTTCTATTTTCTCTACACTCGCTTTTGTAATGTCTTCGCCGAGAATCGCCTTTGCTGCAAGCTCCGCTGTTTCCTTAAAAGAATCTGTCATATCTGACTCTATTGATAAGGAAAGCTCCTTGCCTCCCCAGGCTTCAAAATCACTGTCGATTAAAACCTGTCCTAACTGCTGTGAGACCTCCTTTTCACTTGCTAAGCCTGCAATAACATACGTATACCCGTCATCCTTTGACAGTGACACGGCGGAATATCCTTTTTCGGTCAATTGTTCTGTTAACGTTTCGGCGCCCTTTTCATTTGAAAATTTTCCGGCTTGCACAGCGTATGTTTTGTATGTACCTTCAGTTTGTGCCGCTTGTTTTTCTGCGCCTGAAGTTTGTTTATCAGTTGAAGTATCCCCTGCTTTTGCCGTTTGGCTGCCTAGAGAATCCTCTAAAGAGGCCGGTGCTGACGCTTCTTTATTCCCCGATATGCTTAACGCGAATAGCCCTAATCCAGTGCCAATGACAGCCGCGAAGGCAATCGTCGCAGCCACTCTTTTTACTGGTTTGGCAGTCCCGGTCTTTCCTTTTGCATAAGACTTTGTTTTTTTCTTTTGATAAGGAGGAACAACTTTAGGGTCCTCTTTAAACACCTTGTCTTCCTCTGAATCCCAATTGAATTCATCTTCATCAGGATGTTCCTGGGATGCCGCAACCTCTTGTTCTGCCTGTCTTTTTTCCTCCCAATTTGAAAATGTCATGCTTTTATCCGCCTCTGTCTCAGGCGTCTCTTGTTCGTAAACCGTCTCTTCTTTTCCATTAATCGTCACCTTGAGGGCTTTTTCTGCGGCTTTACTGTTTTTTTTATTCTTTCTTTTTTTCAATTCCGCTTCCTCCCTTCATTTGCTTGACCGTTCTTGTCGGCTTTTCATGCTACACACTTTAGCACAGGCAAAGAAAAAAAGAACAAGACTTTTGTCGCCTTGTCCAAAAAACGTTCGTCAAATTTTTCAGCAGTCAGCCCAATGCCATTTTGATATAAAAAGAAATGATAGAGTCACCGTATAAATAGGCTAAAATGCTCCCTGCGGCTATAGCGGGGGCAAAGGGAAGCGGCTGCCTTTTAGCGAGTCTACCAGTCAGAACGGCTGCCGCTCCATATAATGCACCTATCAAAACAGAAAAGAAAAAGGCAGCTGCCAGCATTTTCACACCAAGCACAAAGCCAATCACCGCAAATAATTTAATATCTCCTCCCCCTACTCCCCCATGGGTGATTGCGGCAATTACAGCCAGAAATAGAAATCCGGCTGCCGCACCTAACAGGCCTGCATACCAGGAATCAAGCGGAGAAATCAATCTCGCGGCCGCCAAAAAGGGAAGAAAGAAAATCAATATACGATTTGGAATCAGCATAAAATGAATATCTGTCACTGCAACAATAATGAGAAGAGAGATAAACACCACAGCGGGAAACAGTTCCAGCGACGTGCCAAAGCGTATTCCTGCGGAAGCAAATAAACACGCTGTCACAAGCTCTGCTGCGGGATACATAAAAGAAATCCTATGCCCGCAGCTTTTACATTTACCTTTTTGAAATAGGAATGACAGGATGGGAATTAATTCTGCAGGAGTTAATGTCCGCCGGCAAAACGGGCATGATGAACGGGGCGCAATAATAGATAGATGTAAGGGGATACGGCACCCGGCCGTATAGTAAAAAGAACCAAGGATAAGTCCGAAGATAAAAAGAATGGATAGCATAGACAACACACCTTTACTCATTGAGTTCTGGTATGGATTGTAGCAAAAGGGACATCCTGAGCTCCAATTGGGAATATTCAATTTTACACATAAAAAAAAACGGCAGAATCTTTTTTTTTGATTCTGCCGGAGCCGGATGCTTTTATTTCAACCTTTTTCGAATGTCAGAAATAAAGTAAAGAGATCCGGTAATCAGCACAATTTCATTTGAGCCCTTTTTGCTTTCTATGAATTTGATCACATCGTCTGGATCTTCACTCCAGCTTTTATTGCTGATTTCACTTGCATCATAGAGATCTTTTGCAAGAGAAGCACGCGGGAAATCAAAAGAAGCAAAATGAATCGCATGAGCAATGGTTTCCAGTCTTTTAATCATGTTCTGATACGGTTTGTCCTTTAACGCGCTAAACACCACAGAAATGCGTGAATTGGCGAAACGCTGCTTCATCGTTTCCGCCAGCTTTTCAACACCTTCTTCGTTATGCGCACCGTCTAAATATACCGGAGGATGCTCCTGAACAAGCTCTAACCGTCCCGGCCAAGCAGCCTTCACAAGCCCGCTCCTTAACGCTTCGTCACTGATATGGGCGATATTCTCCTTATTGAGCCACTCCGCAGCCAAAATGGACAAAGCAGCATTTTGTCTTTGATGGGTGCCAATCAGAGATGTCCGAATATCTTCATAGCATTTCTCTTCCGTTTTGAATGAAAACTGTTCTCCTGCAGGCAGAGCCTCTTCATTGAAAATAACACATGCATCATGCAATGACTGGAACGGCGCAGCATGCCGTTCGGCTTCGTGGCGGATGACCTGTAACGCTTCCGGCTGGGTAACTGCTGTAACGATTGGAATACCTTCTTTAATAATACCGGCCTTTTCTCCTGCAATTTCTTCAATGGTGTTTCCCAAAATGTTCATATGATCGTGTCCGATGCTTGTAATCACAGTTAAGAGCGGTTCAACCACATTAGTAGAATCGAATCTACCGCCCAGACCTGTTTCAAAAATAACAAAATCGACCTTATGAAACTCTGCAAAATATAAAAATGCACAAGCTGTCATAATTTCAAATTCTGTCGGCTGTCCGTATTCCGTTTGATCAAGGGCTTCAACGTGCGGTTTCATTTGATTGACGAGTGCTGTCCATTCCTCATCAGAAATCGGTATCCCGTTTACGCTGATCCGTTCATTAAACGTAATAATATAAGGCGATGTAAATGTTCCAACCGTATATCCGGCTTCCTGCAGCATAGAACGGATAAAAGCGACAGTTGATCCTTTACCGTTTGTTCCTGCAACGTGGAACGCTCGGATTTTTTTTTCAGGATGTCCTAACCGCGCCATCAGCTGTTTCATTCGGCCAAGTCCGGGCTTCACCCCGAATTTCAGCCTCCCGTGAATCCAGCTGCGCGCATCTTGATATGCAGTAAACAATGATAATCCCCTCTTTTATAAGACAAGGCGGTTTCTCTAGAAACCGCCCCGGCTTTTCATTAACCCTTCAGCTCAGCCATTCGTTTTTGAACAGCGTCACGCTTCGCCACATAATCTTTTTCTTTTTCACGTTCTTCATCAATTACGTGTGCAGGCGCTTTTTTCATAAATCCTTCATTTCCAAGTTTCTTTTGGACACGCTCAACTTCTTTTGTCAGTTTATCAAATTCTTTTTGCAGACGGGCAATTTCTTCATCAATATTGATTAAGCCTTCAAGCGGAAGAATAACCTCTGCTCCTGAGACAACGGCCGTCATCGCCTTATCAACAGCCTCAATATCGGTGCCAATTTTAAGCACACTCGGATTCGTAAAGCGTTCAACATATGAACGGTTTGCTTCGAGGCGGGCTGCTATTTCGTCTGTGCTTGTTTTAATGTACAGTTCAACCTGCTTGCTCATTGGCGTATTGACTTCACTGCGGATATTGCGCACAGAACGGATCAGCTCAACAAGAAGCTTCATGTCAGCTGCCGCTTCAGTATCGGTATGCTCCGGCACTACTACAGGCCATTGACTTACTGTAATCGATTCCCCTTGGTGAGGAAGGTGCTGCCAAATTTCCTCCGTTAAGAATGGCATAAACGGATGGAGCAGACGCATCGTTTGATCAAGTACGTAAGCAAGGATGGAACGGGTAGTTTTCTTAGCCGCTTCGTCTTCTCCATAAAGCGGAAGCTTCGCCATTTCAATATACCAATCACAGAAATCATCCCAAATAAAGTTATATAAATGGCGTCCTACTTCACCAAATTCATATCGATCAGCAAGCTGGGTCACGTGCTCGATCGTTTCATTTAACCGCGTTAAAATCCACTTGTCAGCGACTGATTTTTCGCCTGACAGATCAAGCTCATCGTACGTCATGCCATCCATATTCATTAATGCAAAACGGGAGGCGTTCCAAATTTTATTGGCAAAATTCCAGGTCGATTCCACTTTTTCATAGCTGAAGCGCAGATCCTGGCCAGGAGAGCTTCCAGTCGCAAGGAAATAACGCAGAGAATCGGCTCCGTACTTGTCAATCACATCCATCGGGTCGACACCGTTGCCAAGAGATTTACTCATTTTCCGGCCTTGCTCGTCACGGATTAAGCCGTGGATTAAAACATCTTTGAACGGGCGCTCGCCTGTAAATTCAATGCCTTGGAAAATCATGCGTGATACCCAGAAGAAAATGATATCGTACCCTGTCACGAGAACATCTGTCGGATAGTAGCGTTTAAAGTCTTCAGCAGTTACATCAGGCCAGCCCATTGTGGAGAAAGGCCATAGCGCAGAACTGAACCATGTATCCAGTACGTCTGTATCCTGTTCCCAATTTTCGCTGTCTTCCGGCGCTTCAAGCCCAACATATAGCTCGCCTGTTTCTTTATGATACCAGGCAGGAATACGATGTCCCCACCACAATTGACGGGAGATACACCAGTCGCGGATATTTTCCATCCAGTGTAAATACGTTTTTTCGAAACGGTCAGGCACAAAGTTGACCTTTTCTCCTTTCTTTTGCAGCTCAATCGCTGCATCAGCAAGCGGCTGCATGCGCACAAACCATTGTGTAGAAAGATAAGGCTCCACAACAGCCCCGCTTCGTTCACTATGGCCGACAGAGTGCATATGATCCTCGATCTTGAAGAGAACTCCCGCCTCCTGTAAATCTTTCACGAGCTTTTTGCGGCATTCAAAACGATCCATACCTTGATATTGGAGCGCATTTTCATTCATCGTGCCATCTTCATTCATGACAAGGATGCGTTCTAAATTGTGGCGGTTGCCAAGCTCGAAGTCGTTCGGATCATGAGCAGGTGTAATTTTCACGGCACCTGAACCAAATTCCATATCAACATAGTCATCACCGACAATCGGAATTTCACGATTTACAATCGGCAGGATCACCGTTTTTCCGATAAGGTGTTTATAGCGCTCGTCTTCAGGGTGAACGGCAACAGCTGTATCACCGAGCATTGTTTCAGGACGTGTCGTCGCAATTTCAATTGAGCCTGAACCGTCAGCAAGCGGATAGCTCATATGATAGAATGCGCCTTGAACATCCTTGTAAATCACCTCAATGTCGGATAGGGCTGTTTTTGTCGCTGGGTCCCAGTTAATAATATATTCGCCTCTGTAGATCAGGCCTTTTTCATAAAGCTTAACGAATACTTCCCTTACCGCTTTGCTCAAGCCTTCATCCAGCGTAAAACGTTCACGGGAATAATCTAGGCCAAGACCTAATTTCGCCCACTGGCTGCGAATAAAGTCAGCATATTCTTCCTTCCACTTCCACGTTTCTTCGAGGAATTTTTCACGGCCTAAATCGTAGCGGGATTTGCCTTCTTCACGAAGTTTCGCCTCTACTTTAGCCTGTGTCGCGATGCCGGCGTGGTCCATGCCAGGAAGCCACAGCACATCATAGCCCTGCATGCGTTTCATTCTCGTTACAATGTCTTGCAGCGTTGTGTCCCATGCGTGGCCAAGGTGAAGTCTTCCTGTTACGTTTGGCGGCGGGATGACAACAGAGTATGGCTCTTTTGTCTGGTCACTGCCCGCTTCAAAAAATTTGCCTTTTAGCCAAAAATCATATCGGTCTTTTTCAACCGCTGCCGGATCATATTTCGTCGGCATTGTTTGTTCATTCGTTTCCATCATAACCCTCCAGCATGTTTAAAAATGGCTGAGAACGAAAAAAGAGCTCTTCATCCCTGTAAAAGGACGAAAAGCTCTTTCGCGGTACCACCTTTTTTCATGAACTCTATCAGTTCATGCACTTATAACGGATAACGGGTGTTTCCCGAATTTCTCTACTCTTCTTTCAAGAAATTATGCTCCCGGGCGACCTTCCAATCAGACAACATAAGAAGCCTTTCAGCAAACGGCTTCTCTCTCTGCATGCGCCTTTTTTGTACTCTTCCCGTTCTAAGCAGGTGTATTTATCAGCTCATTATATACATTATTTATGTTCTTTATTATAGTAAAAGTGTTTTTGATTCGTCAATCATCTTTTCCAAAAACACCGCTTTCTATACAAATGGGCAGGCACCTATTGCCCAAGTTTACATATAATGCTTGTAAATGCGTAGAGGAGGATGCACCTTGAAGAAACGATTCAGCTCTTATTCCCTGCCGCCGTGGGTCAGGCAAATTCGGCTTGTATCCGCGCAAGTGATTATCCCCGTTACAATTTTTCAAGGGATCAGAACCATTTTCTTTCCGACAACCTTTGATGTTTTGCTGCTCGCAATCCTGATCTTGTTAGCTTGCGCCCTTCATTTAGACTGGATATAAACAAACAAGTCCGCGCCATTAAGACGTGGACTCGTTTTCAGCCTGAAATTTTTTCTCTTGTTCAATCTGATGAACTTTCATCACAAACGGCTCTATATTTTTCATTTGCCAATAAGCCTTTAATAATTGCGTACATTCATTTTTTTCATGCTGTCTTTTCCCGGTTTGATAACGGTTCAGCACCTTGTACATGGCTGCCGGAAATGCCATATAGCTGAGAAAAAGACTGACTTCCGCTTCACGCAAAGGGAATGATTTCGTGTATGCATAAAACCATTCGACGCATTCCGGACAAGCTTTCGGAAAGCCTCTGAACATTTTTGTATAAAAGCCGAGTAAGTCGTTTTGCGGCGGGCCGACAGACGCTCTTTCGAAGTTTGTGAAATACCCGGTCCCTGTATCATTATACAGAAAATGGTGTATAGACAGGTTGCCGTGGTTCATCACAACCCTTGAGTCACCCTTCTCTTTTGCCGACTCATACCAGTCCTCCAACCGCTCCAGCGCAAAATTCACCGCCGAAATGGTTTCTGAAAAATAGGTTACGGCATGAAGTTCAAAAGGGGAAAGGTACCATTCCTTTTCCGCTCTGTCTACAAACTGTTCATAATAAATTTTATCATGTTCCCACTTTTTTTTCGTTTGTCCGTAATAACGTTCAATATCATCACGTCTGATCTTTATTTCCTGCGCGGTTCTCTCGTGAAGGCGGGCTGTTTCTCTAAATAAATAAGCATGTTTCTGATCCCGTTCTTCCTCCTGGTCAAATTGAAGCCACGGCATTAAATAATAGGAATCTCCGGATTGTATGCCTTCTGAGAAAAACTCACCGCTATTTGTTCTGTAAACAGGAACAAATGAACGAAAACCTTTTTCCTCAATCGCCACCATATGATCTGTAAATTGTTTGCTGCGAACCGATTTCAATTTTTTCAGGGCAAATACGCCGTAGTCTGTATACACTTTCCACACAAGAGGACTGACAGGCTCAATAAATTGAGCAGTCAGTCCGTATTTCTGAAGAACCGATAGGGTATCTTCCATTCCATTCACCACATTTTCCGATCGCTTACGGCTTACGCATGGCTGTTGTTATATTGAGGAATATAGAGGATCTGTCCTGCTTTCAATTCATCGTCCAAGGCTAAAGAATTCATCCTGATCAGCTGCTGGGATGTGATTTCATACCGTTCGCATAAGCGTTCGATCGTATCTTCCTGCTGAACAATGCATATTTTCATTCTCGAAAACTCATCCTCTTCTTTCGTAAAGAGTTTTGTTAAATAAAGAGAATTATCACTTTCCTTCGTTTCAGCAGCAGGAGCAACCCTAGGAACAGCATTCGCTTCCTTCCTTTCAGTCTCTGAGGTATCAGTCAGCTGGAAGGATTGAAGAGCTGTTTCTTTCTCAGGCTCTTCAGCCGGTGGTATTTTTCTCACTTCAATTTCAAAGCTTTCTTCCTCTTGTTCTTCCTCTTCCAGCAGCTTAAGCGCTGAATAAAAAGAATCCTCCTCTTCATGTTCGGGCAGGAAGGTGCGGTATGCCGGTGCAGACTCTTCTTGAGGTGCCTCCTCCGAGCTTGCTTTTTGCTTGAAATGAAGCTGAAAAGCAGTTTCGTCATTCTCCACATATGGAGCTGAGGCTGATTTCTTCTCTCTGCTTTCTTCTATGGAGAGAACGGGCTGAGATTCAGTTTCAAGAGCCTCTTCCGCTTCTTGACCAAGCGCGGGCTCAGCATGTTCTGGTTGTGCTGTTTCTTTCTCTTCTTGACGGAATGCAGGCTCAGCGTGTTCCGGTTGTGCTGCTTCTTTCTCTTCTTGACGGAATGCAGGCTCAGCGTGTTCCGGTTGTGCCGCTTCTTTCTCTTCTTGACGGAATGCAGGCTCAGCGTGTTCCGGTTGTGCCGCTTCTTTCTCTTCTTGACGGAATGCAGGCTCAGCGTGCTCCAGTTGTGCCGTTTCTTTCTCTTCTTGACGAAGCGCAGGCTCAGTGTGTTCCGGTTGTGCTGTTTCTTTCGCTTCTTGACGAAGCGCAGGCTCAGTGTGTTCCGGTTGTGCTGTTTCTTTCGCTTCTTGACGAAGCGCAGGCTCAGCGTGTTCCGGTTGTGCTGTTTCTTTCGCTTCTTGACGGAATGCAGGCTCAGCGTGTTCCGGTTGTGCTGCTTCTTTCTCTTCTTGACGGAATGCAGGCTCAGTGTGTTCCGGTTGTGCCACTTCTTCCTCTTCTTGACGAAGTGCAGGCTCAGCGTGTTCCGGTTGTACCACTTCTTTCTCTTCTTGACGAAGTGCAGGATCAGCGTGCTCCGGTTGTGCCGCTTCTTTCTCTTCTTGACGAAGTGCAGGATCAGCGTGTTCCGGTTGTTCCGTTTCTTCATTTTGAGCCTCTTGGCGCAACGCATATTCAAGAATAGGAGACACTGGAGTTTCTGCTTTTTCCTCTGCAATCACAGTCTCTGCATGTCGTTCAGCTTCCAAAGCAGACGATTTTTCTGCTCCAGAATCTTCACGAAGATCAGCCTCCGCTGGGGGGGCTGCTTCTTCACGAACATCTGCTATTGCAGCTGCTGGCTCAGGCGTTTCATTTTCTGTTTTTACGATCTCTTGAATCTCTATTTCTGAAGCATCGGGTTCTTCTGTTCCCGATTCTTCACGACTCTCTGCTTCCGGCTTCACAAGCTCTAACGGCTCGGCACCTTCTCGCGCCTCTGGTTCTGAAGCAACCGATTCCGGCGGCGCAGATTCTGCTTTTTCTGTTTCCAGTTCTTCACGGAGCCCCGCTTTCGAGACAAAAAGTTCTGGCGGTTCGGCTGGCGTTTTATCCTGCAGAACTGCTTCCGCTGCCGAAGGTGAACCCGTTTCTACTGCACTTTGTATCGGCGGCTCTGAAATCTCTTCCTCTCTGAATGCCGCTGGAGCCTCATATAGAGGAATCTCCGGCTCTTTGTCTGCCGTATCATCCAAAAGCCCTTCGATCGCTAAATCAGCTTGAATCGTTAAAATGCGAGAATCCGTTAATTGATAGTCAAATGCGTCAATAAAGACGAAGACATCCTGTAAATGGCTCACTTTATTTTTCGGAATGGTAATATCCACAGGAAAACAGTGAGTCAGTTCTGCGCTTCCATCCTCTCTCTTTCTGACTTCTTCAACAAACCGCTTATCGGTATAAAACTCTTCGGTATGTTTGTTTTGATCTATGTTGTACTCACCTGTAAGTTCAAGCGATCCTCTGATTGATACATAATCATTTACTTCCTGAACCCTAATGTCAGGATCTAATGAAATAGAAAGCAGTTCAGAAACTTCCTGTCCTTTTTGGAAACAGATCGATTCTTCTACAGAAAATTGCAATCGATGATTTTGCGGCAAGTTCATATCCTCCTTTCATCTAATCCTTAAAATTAGATGTCACTAAAGGTGTATGTATGAACTGGGGAAAATATGAGTTGGCGAACACAGAAAAAAACCGGTACAAGGATGTCCTTGATACCGGTTTTGCTCTTATCCGCGGCTGATCTCAGCAAATACTTTCTCAGCTGCCTGGATTGTTTTTTCAATATCTTCCTCAGTATGGGCTGTTGAAAGAAAAAGGCCTTCGAATTGTGATGGCGGAAGGAATACACCTTCATTTGCCATGCCTTTATAGTAGTTAGCAAACAGCTTCAAATCAGATGCTTTGGCTGTTTCATAATTGATGACAGGTTCGTTTGTAAAGAAGAAGCCGATCATTGAACCTGCGCGGTTAAAGGTATGCGGAATGCCGTGAGCCTCGGCGGCTTTTGAAATGCCTTCTTCCAGCCTGTCGCCTTTTTTGATGAAATTCTTGTAGGATTCAGGTGTCAGCTGCTTCAATGTTTCTAAGCCAGCCGTCATCGCAAGCGGGTTGCCTGACAATGTGCCGGCCTGATAAATCGGACCGCTCGGAGCGATCTGCTCCATGATTTCAGCCTTGCCGCCATAAGCACCGACAGGAAGCCCGCCCCCGATCACTTTTCCTAAACAAGTGAGATCAGGCGTTACGCCGAAGTATCCTTGAGCACAATTATAATCGACGCGGAAGCCTGTCATTACTTCATCAAAAATCAGCAGGGAACCGTATTGCTCAGTGATATCACGCAGCCCTTGCAGGAAGCCTTCTTGCGGCGGAACAACTCCCATATTTCCGGCAACTGGCTCTACAATAACTCCCGCAATGTCTTCACCGAATTGCTGGAAAGCAAGCTTTACACTTTCTAAATCATTGTACGGAACGGTGATGGTGTTTTTCGCAATGCCTTCAGGCACACCAGGGCTGTCAGGCAGACCGAGAGTGGCCACTCCTGAACCCGCTTTAATCAAGAGGGAATCGCCATGCCCGTGGTAGCAGCCCTCAAATTTTAAAATCTTGTTGCGGCCTGTATAGCCTCTTGCCAAACGGAGGGCACTCATAGTAGCCTCTGTTCCGGAGCTGACCATTCGTACAATTTCTACAGATGGCACACGATCAATGACGAGTTTTGCCAGTTCATTTTCCACTTCAGTAGGGGCACCGAAGCTTGTCCCATATTCTGCCACTTTTTTGAGGCTCTCTACGACGCGGTCATTTGTATGCCCTAAAATTAAAGGCCCCCATGACAAGACGTAGTCAATATATTCATTTCCGTCAATATCATAGATTTTTGAGCCTTTTCCGCGCTCCATAAAAATCGGATCCATGTCTACCGATTTAAATGCGCGAACGGGACTGTTCACACCGCCCGGCATGAGTTTTTGCGCTTCTTTAAAAGCCGCTTTTGATTTTTCATAGCTTCTCATCTGCCTCAACTCCTGTCAACTGAATAAAATTACTCCGCAAGCCATTTCGCTGCGTCTTTGGCATGATACGTAATAATCAGGTCAGCACCTGCACGCTTCATGCTTGTCAAAATTTCTAACACAATTTCCTTTTCTTTGATCCAGCCGTTCTGCGCTGCAGCCTTTACCATTGAATACTCTCCGCTTACATTATAAGCGACGAGCGGCAAAGTAAACTCATTTTTTACGTCACGCATGATATCCATATATGAAAGTGAAGGTTTGACAATCAAAAAGTCCGCGCCTTCCTCGACATCTGATTGTGCTTCGCGGAGTGCTTCCATACGGTTGGCAGGGTCCATCTGATATGTTTTGCGGTCTCCGAATTGCGGCGTGCTGTTTGCTGCATCACGGAACGGACCGTAAAACTCACTTGAATATTTCACAGCGTAAGACATGATTGGAATATTGACGAACCCTTCTTTATCAAGCGCTTCTCTGATTACCGTAACAAATCCGTCCATCATGTTTGATGGCGCAATGATATCCGCACCTGCTTTCGCTTGGCTGACAGCTGTCTGCGCCAAAAGCTCCAGCGATTCATCATTGAGGATGACGCCGTCTTTGACAAGTCCGCAATGGCCGTGGTCTGTATATTCGCATAAGCACGTATCAGCGACAACAACCATTTCAGGGAAGTGTGTTTTAATTTCTGTGATGGCTTTTTGAACGATGCCGTGATCATGATACGCTTGCGTTCCGCAATCATCTTTTTCTTCCGGGATGCCGAACACGATGACAGATTGAATGCCCAGTTTAACCAGCTCTGCCACTTCATCCTTCAATAGATCTAATGATACATGGTAAACATCAGGCATTGACGGAACAGCTTTTTTGCCTTCCAGCCCTTCAACGACAAAAATCGGATAAATAAAATCCGATGGGTGCAAACGTGTTTCCTTTACCATCTCTCTCATTGCTTTTGATGACCGCAGGCGGCGGTGTCTGTTAAATGATTGACTCATATTCTCTCTTCCTCTCTTGACATGCTGCACATTAACTCAAGCATGCCATCTATTGTAAATGTATCAGGCGTATGCGATGTGATGCCATACGTCAGCAGTGCGTCCCTTGTTAAAGGTCCGATGCTGATACAGGCCGATCTGTTCGCCTGCCACTTTTTCAATTCTTCTCCCAAGACATGCATAAACGTATGTACGGTTGATGAACTCGTAAATGTCACATAGTCAAATGAATATTGGCCCGCAACCTTTTTCAGTGCCTCGATGCCATCTTCATCCGGAATCGTTTCGTAGACAACCCATTCTTTCACTTCAAAACCGAGCGGGACAAGCTCCTGTTTTATCACATCACGTGACAAATTGCCTTTCACCACTGTAATCCGTTCCGCCGGTTCAGCATGCTGCTTAAGGGCCTCCGCCAACTGTTCAGCGATATAGTCCTTAGGCATCACATCAACCGATACGTTATGCGTTTCCAAACGGCGAGCCGTTTTTTCACCGACAGCTGCAATTTTTTTATGCGCTGGAAGAATTAGCTGATTTTCCTTTAAATAAGAAAAAAAGAAGTCTGCTCCGTTCACACTTGTAAAAACAAGCCAGCCGGGGGCGGCAAGATCCTCTTTCACCTGTTTTGCAAGATTATTCGGCAAAGCGCGGCGAAACGTAATCAAAGAGGTCAAAACCGCTTTTCCGCCAAGTGCCTCCACTTTTTGCTGAAACGATTTTGCCTGCGCCTTATTCCGGGTGACAAGCACTGTTTTTCCTTTCAACGGAAAATCATTTTCCATCCTCATCAAGCTCCTGTTTTACACGATCAATTAATTCTTTGGCTCCTTTGTCAGTCATAAGAGCGGCACAGCGCTTTCCGACTTCCTCCGGATCGTTTCCGGTGACGGTTTCTTTAAAAATGATTTTGCCGTCAGGAGAAGCGACAAGCCCAGTCAATTCAATTTCATCCTGCTCGTTTAACACTGAGTAGCCTGCGATCGGAACCTGGCATCCGCCCTCCATCGCGTTTAAATAAGCACGTTCCGCCAACACAGTCCGTTTTGTATACTCATCCGTAAACTGAGAAAACAACGCCAATAGCTCTTCATCCGATTCTCTGCACTCAATTGCCAGTGCTCCCTGGCCCACAGCAGGCAAACAGCGCTCAGGCTCTAGGAATTCGGTTACGACATCTTGCTTCCAGCCCATTCTGGAAAGGCCGGCAGCAGCTAAAATAATCGCGTCATAATCCTCAGTTTCCAGCTTTTGAAGTCTCGTATCTATATTACCTCTAATCCATTTAATTGTAATATCAGGACGCTCAATTAAAAGCTGCGCACTTCTTCTTAAACTGCTTGTGCCGATGACAGCGCCTTCCTTCATTTCTGAAAGCTTTACGCGATTCTTTGAAATAAGGGCATCACGTGGGTCTTCCCGTTCAGGAATACAGCCGATCACAAGGCCTTCAGGCAAAACAGCAGGCATGTCCTTCATGCTGTGCACCGCCATATCAATGTCTTCATTCAAAAGCGCTTGTTCAATCTCTTTGACAAACAGGCCTTTTCCTCCCACTTTTGAGAGCGTAACATCGACGATCCGGTCACCCTTTGTCACGATTTCTTTGATTTCAAAGGCAAATGAAGGATTGATTTCCTTCAGTTTTTGAATAACCCATTTTGTTTGAGTCATAGCGAGTTTGCTCCGTCTGGAACCTACTTTTATTGTTCTCATCGTTTTCTTTCCTCCCGAATCTGCTTGGGACATCATTTAACTGAACCAATGGAATTGCGACAGGCTTCCAAGCAGGAAATAATTGATCATCAGCACGAGAAAACAAGCCGTATTCCACAATGCTGCGACCTTTCCTTGCAGCTCTTTAATCAGCCTGATATAAAGATAATAGCTGTACAGCAGCAGGACGACAAACGAACCAAGCACTTTGGCGTCGAACCAATACAGCGTTTCTAGTGATACATACGCCCAAATAACGCCGAGAATCAAACTCAGCAACAGCATCGGGACTCCGATGACATTCAGAACATATGCCATATAATCAAGCTTAGACAAATCTTCTATTCTCAACAGCCATTTTCCCCACTTTTTCTTTTTCAGCAAATGATATTGAAACATATACAGGACAGAAAAAACGAAAGAAAGGGAAAAAGCGCCGTATGAAAGAATCGCCATTGTAATATGAATCACCAAAAGCTCGGATACAAGCTGCCCGGAAAAAGCGGCAGACTGCTGCTCTGTCGGTGAAAATGTATGGATGGCGATCATAGAAAACCCTATTACATTTGTAAAAAACACAATAAAGTCAACT